>SPBY01000062.1 GCA_004525825.1 Bacteroidia bacterium | reverse complement strand
GCTGCCAGAAGAACATAGGGTACGGTCCACATCTTCTTAATGACGGGATAGAAGGTACTCAGGGCAAGTCCAAGGGCAATGGCCCCTACTCCTCCCAATGCAATGTAAAGGGCTTTTTTAGTGGGCGCATGCTTTTTGCCACGAAGAAGGTAACCAGCAAAAGCACCCATCAGCGTGATGCTTATGGCTGAGATAATGCATAATACGCCTTCCGGATCAAATACTTTGTCGTTCAGCCTTCCAGGAATCAGGTGCTGATCCAGCCAGGCATTGATGGAAGTGGCGGGATCAAAGGTGCCGGCCCTAAAGCCGGGCACCGGGACAAACAGTTGAAGCACAGCCACCCCTCCCATGATGCCCAGTAGCCAGAATACCCAGCCTTTAATGCTGCGGGAATAGAGGCAAATCAGCGCAGCAAAGAAGTATCCAAAGCCAATCTGGGAGAGCACGCTCACGTAACGGAAATTGGTAAAACCTCTGCTGAGAATGCCATTGTACAGAAGTCCGAATCCTATAAGAGCAAGGAGGCGTATGAAGATTTTCCTCAGAAGCAGGGATTTGGCCACCCCTTTTTCAACTTTGGAAGTGATGGCATAAGGGATAGCTACCCCACTGATAAACATGAAAAGCGGAAAAATCAGGTCGTAAAACCGAAAGCCCTCCCACTGCACATGATGTTGCTGGGTGGCCAGGACTTCCATCCATTTCCAGCCCGTGAGTTCGGCCAGAGCTACAAGGATTCCACCTATCCCCAGGAGCATGGCCATGTCAAAGCCACGTAGGGTATCGAGCGATAGCAATCTTTCTTTGGTCTCTGTTCTCAGAGGAGCGGATGTTGAAGTTTCTGCCATAATTGTTTAGTTTTAATCTTCTAAAATAGACAAAATGATACGCATATCATCATTACCATGGTTCAAATTGTATCTTGTAATGATTTGAAAAGCTTTTCGTCTTCTTTGTAATTAACTCTGACTGCATTAATAATTACTTCTATGTTACGCAACTACCTTCTTATCGCTCTCAGAAATCTATTAAGAAACCGCATCTCCTCCCTGGTGAACATCCTGGGCCTGGCTATTGGTATGGCAGCCTTTGTGCTGATTATCCAGTATGTGCGCTTTGAATTAAATTATGATGATTTTCATGAAAAGGGAGATCAGATATTCAGAATCCAGCAGGACCGATACGATAAAGGAAAAATATCCACTCAATGGGCAGCCGGCTGTCCGGCGGTGGGTCAGGCTCTTTATGAAAATTTTGATGAGGTGGAGAATTTTACCCGATTTCAGAGACTAAACGGGGTATTCAGTTATGGTGATAAAAAATTCCGCGAGGAGGAGATTTACCTGGCTGATACTTCGTTTTTTGAACTTTTCTCATTCAGGATGCTCAGTGGTGACCCACAAACGGCATTGATGAATCCCATGGAAATGGTGGTTTCTCAATCCACAGCCAGAAAGTATTTTGGGGACCAGGATCCCATCGGGGAAAGTCTCAGGTTCAATGGCGGTTTGGAGTTCAAGATCACCGGGGTATTTGAGGATATTCCCCGCAATTCGCACCTGAAGCCCGAAATTGTTGGATCCTGGGCCACTTTGATACGATTCGAGGGATCAGCGATAAATACGGCATGGCTCCGGGACGGATATTATAATTATATCCAGCTGCATACGGCTGTGAATTATAAAGAATTTGAAGCGAAGATCCCATCTTTTGTGGAGGCTCAGGTTGGTCCCGCTCTGGAACAATACGATGGGGGGGTCATTTACAATCTTCAACCTCTGAGAAGCATTCACCTGCATTCCGATTTCATGATGGAGGCAGAACCCAACGGGAATGCCCGCTCAGTCTATGCACTCATGGTAATTGCCGTTTTCCTGGTAATAATAGCCTGGGTCAATTTTATCAATATTTCAGGGGCCCGTTCCCTGGAGAGAGCCAGGGAGGTAGGCATGCGAAAAGTCACAGGTGCCTATCGATCCCAGCTGGTGGTACAGTTCCTTATGGAATCGGTTCTGGTAAACCTGGTGGCCATCCTTTTGGCAGTGCTCCTGGTGAATTTGCTGAATTCGTCTTTCAATATGCTCACAGGAGTGGAACAAGACTATTCATTTGCATCCAACCCGGGATTCTGGGCAGGCATTTTGCTTATGTTTATGGCAGGGGCCTTCTTGTCGGGTCTCTACCCTGCCCTGGTTCTTTCCTCCTTCAAGCCCGCCACTGTCTTCCAAGGTGTTAGCGAGTTAAAGGTCGGGGGAATTGGAATACGGCGGATCCTGGTGATTTTCCAGTTTGCTACTTCTCTTTTGCTGCTGGCAGGAACACTTACAGTGTATACCCAGATATCCTTTATGAGAAACCACGATCTGGGCGTGGATATTGATAATGTGCTGGTGGTGCTTGGACCCAGTATCAACGATTCCACCTACTCGGAGACCTTCAATGCCTTTAAATCCGAGATAATCAGGAATCCGGACATTGAAAAAGTGACTGCTTCTATCACCATACCCGGCCGTCAGCCACCATGGAATGCTGGCGGAATCAGGCGCATAAGTGAGGGCGACCAGGAAAGCAAGCAGTACCGGATCGTGGGATTCGATTTTGACTTTGTGGATTTCTACGACCTGAATGTAATTGAAGGCCGGAATTTCTCCCGCGATTTCGGGCAGAACAGCGGAACAGTCCTGTTCAATGAAGCGGCCATTGAATTGATGGGCTTTAAGGACAATGCCTCGGCCATGAATGTACCAATATTTTTCTGGGGCGACACATTTAATATAGTAGGCGTGCTGCAGAATTACCACCAGGAAGGATTAAAAACAGATCCGGAGCCACTGATATTCAGGTTTTTCGAGGATGCCAATGGCTATTACTCACTGAAAGTGAACCCTGCAAAAACCACTGAGGTTCTGGCATTTGTAGAAGAGCAGTGGAGACAGTTTTTTCCATTGAATCCTTACGAATATTTCTTCCTGGAGGATTATTACAACGAACAGTACATGAACGAAATGCGTTTTGGCAAGGTATTCGGCGTATTTGCCTTCCTGGCCATTTTCATCGCTTGCATGGGATTGTTCGGACTCTCCTCCTATACCACCATACAGAGGACCAATGAAATCGGTTTACGTAAGGTGCTTGGATCAACTTCAGGAAACGCTGTTTTACTCCTCTTACGCTACTTTGTAATCCAGGTGATGATCGCTGTTCCCATCGGGCTGGGACTTGGGTATTATATCATGCACGGCTGGTTGCAGAACTTTGCCTACCGGGTGGGAATTGGCTGGTGGTTCTACCTTGTCCCCCTATTCCTGGTATTGCTGATTACCATACTCACGGTAGGTTCACAGGTCCTTAAAACGGCCAATGTGAATCCTGCAAACACTCTCAGGCACGAATAGAGCAAATTTATTGCAGAGAAAGCCTTTCCAGGATCCAGTTCTCAATGGATGCGTTAAGGCTATCCCGGCTAATCAGGCTGGTTCCATGGTCGGAGGTACCGGAAATAATATCCAGTTTCCGGGGTTCCTCTGTCAGATTATACAGGATATTTGTCTCTGCCGGGAAATCTACTGCAGGCTCATCATGAATATCCAGTTCCCCTGCCAAATAATAGACAGAAGAGAGCGTCATACTCGGAAAAATCACAAAAAACCCGTCACTTCCGGGAGAAAGCGCTACCGAGGTCTTCACCCCCTCCCTGTTCGCAGGATGCCAAAAGCAAGAGGAGGAGGATTGCAATTTGAATTGGAGAATGTCTCATAAGCATAAGACCTTGAAGTTTGATCATCTGGCAGGCATCAGGACCTGGCACAGCGATACAGATCCATCACCAGGCAGGAACTCTCCTGGTGGCAGTACCGGTGAACCCAAAGCAGCATAAGGGCGCCTAACTGTTGCCCCAGAAAATACCCGGCCACCAGGAAAAGATAGGTGTGCCAGGCAAATCCTATTCCACTAAGCAGCCTTAGGGCCACGATGAAGGGTACCGGAATGTGAATGGCCAGAAACCATTGGGTAGAAAACTTCCTGACATTGGCTCTCCAGTATCCGAAGGGGATGTTCAGGATGAATACCAGGATGGCGATGAGGATCAGCTTACTCATTTTTTATTTTTTTTCTTTTTGCGCTTCTTCTGGAAAGCCTCCTCCTGATCGAGCAGGGATTGCCAGTCGGTCTCTTCATTCTGTTTGGAGGATTCAATGGTATCGCGGTAAAATCCTTTGGAGATCTCAGTTCTGTATATGGGTTTCCCCAGTTGCTCCTCGATGATTGCCAGCATTTCTCTTTCTTCTTTGCTACAAAAGGAAATGGCCTGACCCTTGTGTGATCCCCTGCCCGTCCGGCCGACCCTGTGAACATAGTATTCAGGAGACTCCGGAAGGTCGTAGTTGACCACATATTCCACTTCGGGAATATCGATACCGCGGGCACTCACATCGGTAGCGATGAGTACTTTAGACTTTCCCTGTCTGAAGTTTTCCATGGTAAGCTCACGCTCTGCCTGCTCCTTATCACCATGGATGGTTTCTGCCTGGATGTCCACCCTTTCCAGAGCCTTTTTTACTCGTTCGGCCCGGACCTTTGTCCTGACAAAAACCAGAATCTTTTGATCCGGATTGTTTGCGATCACATTTTCAAGAAAGAAGCGTTTGTCGTCCATCTCGATAAATGCCACCCCGTGTTCAATGTTTTTGGCCACAGGGTCCTTGGGTGAAATCTGGATCCGGATAGCATCAGTCACCAGGGAGTAAGCAATTTTCTTGATCTTTTCATTGATGGTGGCTGAGAAGAAGAGGGTTTGCCTCTTACGCGGTAAATGCTTCATCAGATCACGAATGTCTTTGATAAATCCCAGATCGAGCATGTGGTCGGCCTCATCCAGTACCAGTATCTCCACCCGCTGGAGTTGAAGCGCTCCCTGGCTCACCAGGTCGAACATTCTTCCTGGAGTGGCTATCAGCACATCCACTCCCTTATCCAGTTGCTTAATCTGAGGATCCTGATCCACACCGCCATGAATGGCAAAGCTTGTGACCCTGGTGTGTTTTCCCAGAACCCGAAAGACATTTTCGGTTTGAAGGGCCAGTTCGTGGGTGGGCACCATCACCAGACACTTCACGCCATCGGGACGACCCTTGATCTTGCGGTCCTGAAGCACATGCAGTACCGGGATGGCATAGGCGGCTGTCTTACCTGTCCCTGTCTGGGCGATGGCAAGAACATCCTCTCCGTTCAGGATGGGAGGAATCGACTTAAATTGTATATCGGTGGGTCTTTTAAAACCCAGCTTGGATATGCTGGTCTTGATCCCATCGGCTATATGGTACTCTTCGAACTTCATTCCTCAGACTTTGGCACAAAGGTCAGAATATCCATGTAAACAACAAATCAATTAATTTGATTACCTTTGCCAAAATTTCTTAGCCGACTTTCTAATTAGGCAGTAAGCCCGTTTTCAGGGACCCCTCTCTTTTTTTTATGATTCAGCTAAGGCGGCGAACTCTTTGAAGTACGTCAATTTAAACCATATAGCAGTCCTGCAACGGGACTGTTTAAAATCTATTTTATGAGTAATACAAGAGTAAACAACAGACCAAGAAACAATTCGAACCCAGGACGGACAAGAGTTCAGGCTTCCAACAACAGAAACCGAAGCAATTCGCCTTCGGCCAAAAAAGTATCGACACTCGATCCTTCTCTCCTGGTGAAAGAAGCAGAGCACGGTGTAGTAGAAAAAGTTTTTCGTTCGGACCGTTTGGTTCAGGAGCTTCCAATAAATGCAAGATTGAAGCAGAATCTTTCTGAAAAAGGATATACAAGACCCACTGAAATCCAGGACAGAACGCTGGAAACTCTTCTGGAAGGGCGCGACATTCTGGGAATTGCACAAACAGGGACCGGGAAAACCGGGGCCTTCCTGATACCCATTATTGAGCAGCTGCTTCACAACAAGGTGAATCCTTATGCACTGGTGGTGGTACCCACCCGTGAATTGGCCCTTCAGGTAGAAGAGGAGTTCAAGAGCATGACCAAAGGCCTGGGACTGTTCAGTGCCTGTTTCATTGGGGGTACCAACATCAGCAGGGATCTGCAGACCCTTCGCAGAAACAGCCATGTGGTCATTGCCACTCCTGGCCGCTTGCTTGATCTGACAGATCGAAGAGCGATAGATCTTGGCAAATTTAAGACACTGGTGCTCGACGAGTTTGACCGCATGCTTGACATGGGCTTCATTCGCGATGTAACCCGGATCATGGATGGGATGAAACAGCGCAAGCACACCATGCTCTTTTCAGCCACCCTGGATAAATCCCAGCAATCGATGATCAACAACATCCTGAGCAATCCGGTGATTGTGAAGGTGAGTGGTGGAACCCGTGGGGGCGACAGCATTGATCAGGACATCATCAGGCTGAAACCGGGTGAGGATAAATTCAAGGTATTGCAACATATGCTTTCCGGCGAAGAATTCCATAAAGTATTGCTTTTCGAAGAGACCAAGCACCGGGTGAGCAAGCTGTGCATTAAATTGAATAAGGCGGGCATCCCCGCTGAACAGATCCATGGGAATAAGAGTCAGAATGCACGTCAAAGTGCATTGAAAGCTTTTAAACAGGGACGTGTTAGGGTACTGGTGGCTACCGATGTGGCTTCCAGGGGACTGGATATCTCAGACGTTTCTCATGTGATCAACTACCAGGTGCCACAGACCCACGATAGCTACATTCACCGGATCGGCCGCACCGGAAGGGTCGGAAAGTCAGGAAAGGCCTATACCTTTGTGGCTTAGCTATCCAGCCAGGCTTTAAAATCGCGAACCCGTTCGCGTGCTACCACGATTTTGGGATCGTCGATCCCCTCTATATCAATCTTTAAGCGATTGTTCGACCAGGCAATGATCTGGGAGCATGCATCGATGGAGACGAGGTACTTCCGGTTAATCTTGAAGAACCTTTCCCGATCGAGCATGCCTTCAAGCTCGTCCAGTGAATAGTCAATGATGTAATTCCTGTGGGTGGTGGTGTGAAGGTAGGTGGTTTTCTCGAAGCTGTAGAATGCCAGGATCTCCTCCACCATGATAGTGCGGATCTTCTCCCCTACCTTGACCATGAACCTGGATTTGGGCTGTTTGCGATCTGTACTGATCTTCAGGTTCAGCAGACTCTCAATGTCAATACGCGTGTTGAACAGCCGGATTTTTTCAATGGCCTTGCTTAGTCGCTCCTCCTCAATGGGCTTCAGCAGGTAATCTATGCCATTGGTATTGAAGGCCTCGATGGCGTAAGTGTCATAGGCGGTGGTAAAGATGATTGGACATATCACCTTGACCTTCGAGAAGACTTCAAAGCTGAGGCCATCGGCCAGTTGCACATCAGAGAAAATCAAATCCAATACCGGTTTTTTTTCCAGGTAGCTTATGGCATCCCTGACCGTATCGAAAACTCCCATTAGCTCCATCTCCGGTGCTACCTGGTGAATCAGTCTTTTCAGGTGATTCACCGCCCTGTTCTCATCCTCCAGAATGATCACCTTCATTTTTGGTCAGATATGATCAGAGGTACCTCCACGGAGTAAGTATCCTCTGTTTCAGTGATGACTATCTCTTTATCTGTAAAGTACTTGTATTGCTGCCGAATGTTGGACAGTCCTGTCATTTTTGATTCCGATCCCGCCGGTTTTGGCTGCAGCCTGTTTTCCACTTGAATATATTCCCCGTTTCGAACAATTCGAATGCTCAGAGGCTGCGATGCGGAAATCTCATTGTGTTTTACACAGTTCTCAATAAGCAGCTGAAGGGTCATGGGGACGATCATTTCGTGATCGCCTGCCTCCAGCTCATTTTGAATGGTAAGCTTCTCTTCAAATCTCGACTGCAGAAGGTAGGTATATGCCTTGATGAACTCCAGCTCCTCCCTGACTGTTACCAGCTCCTTATCCCTGCTATCAAGAACATAGCGGAAAAGCTGACTCAGCTGGGTAATAAAACTCACCGCTTTTTTCTGATCCTCATACACCAGGTCGCTCAGTACATTGAAACTGTTGAACAGGAAGTGGGGATTGATCTGGTTTTGAAGTGCCTCGTATTTGTACATTAGCATTTCGGCCTTGAAGCGTTCAGCCTCCAGCTGAGATTTTCTCCAGTTTGTGAAAAAAGCAACTGCCACAAAGATCAGGGATACTGTAAAAGAAACGAGGATCGCCAGGTAACTTGAACGAAGCCCCCAGGATAAGGGATTCTCGGGCAATGATCCCACCACAAGCTTATACATGATCACCATGACCACCATGTAGGCTGTGGCAGAATAGGCTATAATAGCCAGGATTTGGAATATGGCCCTTTTCACCAGCTGATCTTGCCAGCTGTATTTCTTATCCAGTAAACCGTAGATAAAGCTGTTTCCAAGCCATTGCGTGGCAACAACGACCAATCCCCAAATATAAATCACCAGAAAATCCTTAAATCCTTCGTAGTTTTCATTAAAGAAGAGCAGTGTCGTCAGTAGGGCAAGGCCCATAATTCCTGCAAGGGTCTTCAAATGAATACCCATTCGACTGCTTCCGTTAGAAGGATTTTTAATCATATCTACAAAATACAGGTTTTGTCCTGATTATTTGTCACAGCGCGCCACAATTCCCTCCACATCTTCTTTCCCCCAGTTTGGATGGATGGGTGATTTTAATTCATAAGAGTCCCAATTTTGCAGCAAGTCCTTTGCCTGTGCACAGAAAGCGGAAGTATCCTCACCGAAGTAGGAAGCCGTTCCCATTTCATTGGATATGCGAAGGAAGATGGCCCTTGGATTGTTGGGCTCCAGGGCCAGGGTTTTAGCGATGGCTGCGTGGATCAATGGAGTAGTACCCATGGCCCTCTGAGGTGGATTAACCACCAGGCTTCCAGTATAGTAAAGAGCTTTCATGACCTGTACTTCAGCTTCGTTGGGGGCAAGTTTTTCCATGCTTTCGATGAGGGAGTAGGCCTTATCCAGATAGCCATCTTTTTCTTCGGCTGATAAATCTTCCATAAAGCTGATCATGACATAGCAATGCGCTTGGTAATAGAGTGGCAACCACTCCTCCTTTTCCACATTGGCGATAACCTGGAACTTGTTGGCCAGGTTTTGGAAATCTTCCACACTGCTGCAGGTGCTAAATCCGCTGAGGGTCTCCCCCATTTTCTGGTAATATTTTTCGTCGCCTCCCATGACCACTGTGGCAATTAGCATGGCACATACAAAGAATGTTGTCTTTTTCATGATGGTTTGGATTTAATTGATTTTATCAAGTTGATTAATGCTTTTGTCTTTGGACAGGGTAATAAAACATCCCACCAGAAACCAGCGTTTTGCCTCTGGAAGAATGGGTTTGCTATGATAGATTCCATCCGGTCCAGGTGAATAGGCATAGGTGTAACCATATTGCTGTTCATAGCCCAGAATGTTGGATACCGTGAAATATAAAATCACATTTTGCTTGAGCAAAAGGCTCCAGTTCATATTCAGAGAGTTATAGGGTTTGGTCATCTCTCCGTTAAATTCCTCTGAATTCGGGTTGTTGTAGAATCTGGGGGAAGAGTAGTGATAACTGGCACCCAGCATGGACCTCAGTCGTTCGAACCAGTGCTTGTAGACCAGGGAGAGATTGTGTTTGCTGGAGAAGTTGGGTATGGCTTGTTCCGGATAATCCAGGTAGTCCCGTACCGACTCAATGTAGGAGTATGAGATCCAGTATTCACCATTCTTGATGCTTTGCTTGTCCCTCCAAAACAGATCCAGTCCATAGGCATATCCGTCGCCGGTATTGTTGACAAAGGAGTAGCCCTGCTCATTGCCCCATCCATACCTCACCAGGTTCTTGTAGTTCTTGAAATAGATTTCGCTGCGCAACATCCGTTGATCCTGGTTCATTAGAAAATTGAGGGTGTAATGGTCGGCACGCTCAAACTCCAGTTCCGGGCTATAGAGCAGGTACTCATCGTCAGGATCCTGAAAAAACCAGCCATAGGCCACAGAGACCTGGCTAACTTTGCCAAGTTTGTATGCGGTGGAGATCCTTGGAGCCAGGGAGGAACGCTTCAGGTAGTCCGAGTATTCAAATCGCACCCCTGCACGGGTGATGAACCTGGAGGAGGCATAAATCTCGCTCTCCAAAAAACCTGTGAGGGTGTTGTTCAAATAAGTGGCCTTGCTGTTAGCTTCTATGTCCGGAAGATCAATACCATAAGACTTGGAATACCATTCGGTCCCGGCAAGGATTTTAATTCGATCGCTGATTCTGTGCTTCAGCATGACCTTGGCATGGGTTCCCCGAAGGGATTCATGTATCTTGATACTGTCTATGTCCACCTTATCCTTGTTGTTCGTATAGGAAAAGGCGGTAGTCAGAATCCAGTTCTTGCGAATTTCTCCGATCCAGGAAGCATTAACAAAATAATTGTCATTGACCAGCTTGTAGTTGAAGGCGTTTCCCGGCTGCTCTAAACTTTCTTCAATGGTGGTGAGACTGG
>SPBY01000481.1 GCA_004525825.1 Bacteroidia bacterium | reverse complement strand
TGGTCATCATAGGCATCCACATAGCCCACATCGTGGAACAGAGCCGCAATCCTGAGAATATTCAATTCATCCTCCTCAGTGCTGCTATACCTTCCAATAATTTCTGCGTTCTTCAATACCTCAAGGGTGTGGCTTATAGTGTGAAAAAGACAGTTGTCGGATAGTTCGTGAGTTAAAATTAAGGTAACGTACTCCCTTGCCTCTTCTACCAGTACTCCATCAACTTTATTCATGGGAAAATCAAATATTATAATAGTCAACAGCAATCAAGGGATGCATCCCGAATTGGAATTTGGGATATAAACGACTGCTTGCTAAGTTTGTTATACCTGTATTACTTTTTTATTTAACTCCCTTAAGCGGAAGGACATTTTCTGTAAGAGCCGGTAGGCAAGCGTTGGATCCTTTTGGATAGTTTTATAAAAGTTTTTCTTATCAATGGTCAATATTTTTGCATTGCCCGATGCACGCACCGTACAGGACCTTACATCTTTTTCAAAAAGCCCCATTTCACCGAAAAACTCACCTGATCCGAGTTCTGCGATTTTGATTTCTCCACCCCCGTTCTCATCAAAAACCTCGACTTTGCCTTCCTGGATCACAAAAAGGCAAGAACCTTCATCGCCCTTGTTAATGACAATTTCGCCGTCGCGGTAGAGCCGGCCTAATTTGTTGTTTCTCATTTCTTCTTAAATATTAGGTTAAGTGTACTCTTAATAATGTTCCATACAAGGGAAACCAGCAGCAAGGGATTTAAACAACGCACAAAAATATTTTTATAGGCAGCGCTTCCTGTGAAAGTATCCCACAGGACAGAACTCATTCTACGCTTATGACTTGCTTTGTGCTGTTCACTGATCACCATGCTTAGCAAGGCACCTTTGAGAAGATGTGATTTTTGTATGATCCCGGTGACTGAGAATATGAATTTCCCAAGTTTGTTGTCGTTGTCGAGTTCGCTGCAAACTGGCTGGTAGTATTTCTTGAAAGCATTGGCGGATATTCCGTTAAATATTGCTGCATTGGCTGCTGCTTTGCCAGTAATATATGCGGCGCCTACCCCATTTTTGTAAAGCTTTGATGAAGCAGAATCGCCCACCAATACCACTCTGTCGTCGTAGGCCAGTTTAGCTCCTTTCACATTGATGCTTGGAAAACACTTACATGGGGTGATGTCGTCGAGTTTGATTCCCCGAGGGAACAGTTTCATGACTGACTTTGAGTTTATAAAACTGCAGGCAATCTCCATATTAATATCGCTGCCCAGCAGAACCAGGGTGACATAATTATCTTTAGGAATCAGGGCCCCGAATTTAATATTGGGCAGGTTAAGCAGGAAAACATGCATCGAATTCCCAAAGTGCTTATCGATCAATTCAGGTTCCATTTGAAACTCAGAAATGTATGTTTTAGTGGTTTCCGGGGGTTCAAAGGAGGGACAAATGGACTTAAAAAGACTAAGGGCTTTTCCGTTTAGTCCCACAGCTCCCACCACAAGATCATATCGGGCTTTATTTCCATCTTTCGTGGTCAGGGTAACAGCATCGGCTGTCCTGATTGCTTCAGAAACCCTTTCACTTATTACACGGGCACCCTTTTCCTGGCAGAGACCAAAAAGGAAATTATCAAAACTTGCCGTGTTAGTATCGGTGTTCCCTTTGGGGCCAAATCCCCTGAACATGGAGGCGATTCTTTGTTCCTCCAGGGGAGTTTTTATGACAGTACTCCCATTTTCCAGATGAAGGGTGTAGGACTCAATTCCGCGTTGAATTACTTTGGAGGGCAGTACGACACCTTCTGCAGAAAGTGACTGTATCAAAGATTCGGAGACGATTCCACCACAGTTGTTGCATCCCTGTGGACCTGCACAGGTAAAATCTTTTGCTTCGTAGATATCGATGCTTATATCCAGCCCCATCCGCTCCGCAAAATCGATGGCAAAATAGGTGAAAAAACTTCCGGCTGGTCCGCCCCCAATGACTGCAATTTTTGAACCGTCCTCAAGTACAAAGTGTTCCGAACTAAAATCTCTCATGCTCATTAATTAGATGATCTTATTCTGTATAATTGCCGCTTTCTTCCTATCGGATTCATTCGCTTCTGTTTTTTTTGAATTCACAAAGTACATGTCGATATCTCCGACATTTTTTGCATATATTTTCCCTCTGAACTCACAGTCGTACTGGTCTTTCACAAGTTCATAAGTGGCCGCTGATATGTTCAACTTGTCCGCTTCACCACTTGATTCCATCCGGCTGGCTATATTTACCGCATTCCCCCATATGTCATAGGCAAACTTCTTTTTGCCCACCACTCCCGCTACCACCGGTCCTGTATGTATTCCAATTCGGAGGCCCCATGTCTGTTGGCCTTTGGAGGCCCTTATTTCGTTGGTTCGACACATCTACTCCTGCATCTCCAATCCGGCATTCACTGTATCGAAGGGATGGGTATCATTGGTGGAGGGGATCCCCCCGGCACACATGTAGGCATCCCCGATGGTTTTAATCTTTTCCAGGTTGTTTCTTACGGTGATATCATCGAAGGCCATAAAGAAATCATTCAACTCAGCTACAAGGTCCTTGGGGGCCAGTCCGCCGGCAATCTGCGTGAATCCCTTAAAGTCGGTAAATAATACGGAGACGGACTCGTAAGATCTTGGAGTGGCACTTCCTTCCGTTCTTAATTCGGTGGCCACCTCGGCAGGCAAAATATTCAACACCAGATTCTCAATTTCAACTTTTTGCTTATCGAGGAGCTTGTTGGTTCTGACCTTGCGGAAATAGCTCCGCAAAGTCTGGAAAGCCACCAGCATGATCAAAATGAAACCTGCAATGAACGCATTCTTCACAAACTTTTGCTTCTGAATGATCGCATCCTGAAGCTTTTTATCTGTGGTCAGTAATTCAATTTGACCTTCTCTTTTGTCAAGTTCGTAATCAAATTGCAGCGCCTGGAATTTTCTATTATTAGCAGCCACAAATAAAGTGTCCTTTATGCCTGTCAACCGGGTTTGGTAAAGGTAGGCATTGTCATAGTCTTTCAACTCTGCGTAGGAGCTGGCAAGTCCCTTATAGGCATTACTGAGTTCATTCTTAGCTCCGATCTCTTCAGCTATTTTTTCAGCTATTCTATAGGTGGAAATGGCTGATGTACGATCTCCCATCTCGACATAAGTTTCAGCAAGTCCAAGCAGGCTGGCAGTCATTTCCAGTTTTGCATCTGACAATTTTGCAATTTCATACGCTCCACTTTGTAGCTCAATTGCTTTTGCAAAGTCCTTCCGTTGCATAAATACCTTACCTATACAGGTCATTGAATAGGGAATATTTCCTGCTGTTGACTTTTTGAAAGCA
>SPBY01000542.1 GCA_004525825.1 Bacteroidia bacterium | reverse complement strand
CTTGGCGGCCTGTGCCTTGGGAAGGTTTTCCATGGTGTTACCGGGCATTCCTGTTCCATGGCCAGCAGGCATCATTTTAGGAGATGCTTCCTCTTTTGGAGCTGCTTGCTCTTTTGAAGCTGCTTGCTCTTTTGAAGCTGCTTGCTCTTTTGAAGCTTCCATGCCCGGAGGAGCTACATTCATACCTGCTGGTTTCTCCTTCATTGCTTCAGGAGCCTTTTCTCCTTCCGGAGTCCCAATAAGTCCCATGTTGAGCATATCCTTATAACACTTCACTTCCGGATCGTAGAGGATGGGCAGAGGAGCAATATATTTCTTGGCTTCGTCGCTCAGATCCTCCAGGCTTTCAAATCCACCCTTGTGGACCATAGAAGCATAGCGGCGGGGAATGTTGGTGGCAATAAAGGGAATCTGTTTCTCTTTGGCATATTCCACCAGGGGTTTGTAGTCGGTTTGATAATTGTTCCAGAGACGCATCTCTGCTTCATACTTGTCTGCTGCATACCTTCCATCCAGGTATTCATTTAAAATCAGCTGGTTATCTGCTTCAAACATTTCGGCCCCAAGGACCAAATTCTCCTTCTTAATTTCATACAAGTCTTTGGTGAGCTCCAGCTGCAACCAGTGTGCGATGGGATCTGTATGCAGTTCCCCAAAGAAAATGATGTCAGCTTCCATCAGCTCCTTGATCATTTTGGAGTATTTCACCACTTTGCCTTCCTGGTTATAAAGCAGATAGGCCGGTTTATCGGAAGTAAAACTTAGCACGGGAAGGGCAATCAGCAGGATCAGGTATAGGTTTTTTCTCATGATGTCAGATTTAAGGCGGAAATATTGCAAACTTGCAATTAGTGTTGGTGAAGAAACAAATAAATCCTTTGAATGTTGTAGCACGGTTTAAGATCTTGTTAAAAATGCATTCTACCATGAATAAAAACTCCACTGGTATTGAATACTACCTTTGTAGCCCCACTGTTTTGACAATGAAAATGTCTTAAGTATGAAAAAACCAGCAAATCCTAAATAGTATACAGACATAATAAATCCATTATATTATAATTGTTTGGGAAATAACCTAAATGAAATTTATGCGTATATAGGTCTGATACTGATAAGTTAGTTTTCGAAAAAGGAGGTTATTGCTTACAGGAAATATACTTAAGAGATTTTTTTAAATAAATTATGAATTAAATCAAACGGAGGAATTTAGGTAGTTATGGAAAATAAAACGTCAATTAAATCAGTCCATTATAGAAGCATATTAAATTCCCATGGGGAATTTACCACTGAATTCATCATTTTCTTAAATAATGGCTCCATTGGCCGGGGTGCCTCACCGAAAGGTGAATCGATTAGTATTTATGAAGATAAACATATCGACATAAGCCCTAAAAAAATAATCGATGTGCTAAAAAAAGATGGAGTGCTTGACAAACCTATGAATCAAGAAGATTTGGACAGCTATCTTGAAGAGAAGATGGGGATTTTTGGTAGAAATAATTCCTATGCTATATCAATAGCTTTTTACGATGCTCATGAACAGATTAGGCAATTTGATACAATCGAGGATGGGAGTACTAAAAATGACTTTATACCCAAACAATGTATCAATATATTGAATGGTGGAAATCATGCCTATACCAATCCGGTTCAAAGTGATTTCCATGAATATTTACTTGTGGCAAAGACACATGATTTGGAATCTGTTATAAACGATCATGAGTTAATCCAGAGGAGAGTAAAAGAAAAATTGGCAAAGAAGGATAAAATATATATTAATAAAAATCTGGTTTCTAAAGCAGAGCATGGTGATAATCGTGATTGGTTTGACCTTTTACACGATGTCCTTAAAGAATTGGGATTTGAGACAGCCTATGATCTTATGATTGATGCCGCAGGAACCGACCTGTGGACCGGGAAGGAGTATCAATTTACATTAACCGATGATTCTTCTTTGAATCAGGAAGATATGTGTATTTATTGGCTTAATTTAATCAAGGACTACAACCTGAAAATGCTCGAAGATCCCTTTCATGAAACCGACTTTGATTCATGGCATACACTGACCAACAATCAAACCAAATGCATCATAGTGGGTGATGATCTTTACTCCGGTAATCCTGAAAGAATCGCGCAGGGTATTGATAAGAGATACACCCATGGAATCATGTTCAAGCCCAACCAGGCTGGTACAGTATCAAATACGATTAAGGGTATTAAACTTGCACAACAGAACAATCAAACCCTGATCATGTCGCATCGATCGATAAGTACCGAATCCACATTTTTATCATATATATCACACAAGTACAACGCAGAATATATAAAGAATGGTCCCATTCTGACTGATTATTCTTCAATTATACGCCTAAATGAATTTATTCGCTTAACAGGCTTGGGATATGAATAAAACTACAAGGATCACCACCATCAGGCACGGTCAGACTGCTTATAATGTAGAAAGACGATATGCTGGTTCCATCGATATCCCTTTGAACGAAAAGGGCATCGAGGATGCTAAAAATGCTGCCAGTAGATTATTAGACTATGAATTCGATATTGTGGTAACCTCAGGGTTAAAAAGAGCCATCCAGACTGCTGAACTTTTAGTTGCCGAGCGTAATCTTCCTATTATACAGAATGAATTATGCAATGAAAGAGACTATGGCAAGATGCAGGGATTGAATTACATTGAAGTTGAAGAGATAAACCCACGGATACTGTATCTTAAACTGAATAATGATTTTCATTCTTTAAATCCTCCAAGCGGCGAGGATTTTCCTGCCCTGAGAAAACGGGTGAAAGCATTTTCTCAATTCCTTTTTCAAAATTATGCGGGTTCCAACATCCTGGTGGTATCAAGCAGTGCTTTCATGCAACAACTGCATGGACTGTTTCGTGGTTTTGACTGGACCGAATCATTAAGATATGAGATTCATAATCTAGCTTGTTACACATTTACTT
>SPBY01000304.1 GCA_004525825.1 Bacteroidia bacterium | reverse complement strand
CATTACCATGGCACTTCGGACCGACGTGGATATTGAGTATAGTTTTGAACCTGTGGACGCAGGGTACTCTTTTTTTACAATGAAAATCGATATAAACACATAACACATGGAAAAGCTGATTATTGAACCCACCGTGAACTCCCCACGGATTGTTTTGGATCATGAAGAGAAAAGATTCGAGTTCTCCGGAGAATCCAGGCCGGAAAATGTACGTAATTTCTATCTGCCTGTGTTGGAGTGGTTGGAAAAATTTACCACCAATCAGTCTGGAATGAAAGAGCCGGAAAGAACATCGGCACTCAATTGTCTGTTCAATTTTGAGTATTTCAACTCCACTTCCGCCAAATACATTCTTGATATTTTTAAATCATTGAATGCCCTGCATTCCCTGGGGGTCGATTTGGATATCAAATGGTTCTACGAGGAGGATGATGAAGACATGCTTGAGGTGGGAGAGGAAATGTCAAGGATGTCGAAGCTTAAATTTGAATATGTGATAAGTGATAACTAAGAGCCTTATTCTTAAATCCTGATCCCCATTACCAGAATATCGTCGATCTGTTCGACATCGCCCTGCCATTCTTCCAGGTTCTTGAGGAGTATTTGTTTCTGGGCGTCCATGGATTGGTCCTGCATCCCGACCAGCAACTTCCTGAATTTCTTCACACGAAAAGTCTTTCTCAAAGGTCCACCCAGCTGATCCACGTACCCGTCTGAGAAAAGATAAAGGCGATCGCCTTTCTTAAGCTCAAGGGCATGGAAGGTGAAGGGAACAGTCTCCTGTTCATAAATCCCGATGGGCATTCTGTCGGGACGGATAATCTGAACGGCTCCATCGCGAATAATATAGAGGGGCCGGTTTGCACCTGAGTATTCCAGGGTATTTTTCTTCAGGTCGATCACACAAAGCGCGATTTCAATGCCATCCTGTGCCTCTCCCCTGGTTCCGGTCTGGTGGAGGGATTTTATGAGAATTTCCCTGAGCTGCTCCAGGATCTTATCCGGTTTCAGCTCTTTGCTCCGGTTCACTATTTCATTCATGGAGGCGATCCCAAGCATGCTTAAGAAAGCTCCTGGAACACCATGACCCGTGCAGTCGGCCACCGCTACCATCAGCTTACCGTTCTTCTCCAGGGTCCAGTAAAAGTCTCCACTGACAATATCCCTGGGTTTAAACAGGAGAAAATGATCGCTCAGGTGGTCTGACAGATGCTTGTCAGGAGGAAGAATGGCAGCCTGGATACGTTCTGCATAGTGGATGCTGTCTAGGATCTGATCTTTCTGGACGGCAATGGTATCTCTCTGGAGCATGGCCAGGTCGAGCTGTGCTTCAATCTCTTCCTTCTGCGTTTCAATCTCCTACTTCTGCTCCACCACCTCTTTGGTTCTCTCGATGACCTTCTCTTCCAGGTCGCGGTTCATACTGGATATGCTCTCCACGTAGTTATGGATCTTCTGGGTCATTTCATTGTACCCTTCTGCCAGTTCCCCGATCTCATCGTTGGTGCGTACAATGGTATACTGTTCCGCCTCTCCGCCGCTGGTATTCTTGATATTGATCAGGAGCTCCTTCACCGGGCCGGTGATGTCACGGTTGGTCCATCGGATAAACAAAAGGAGGTAGATGAAAGAAACCAGAATGCCATTACCAATACCCACCAACATAACTATGGAATCGATGGCGTTGACAAAGTAGAGTTTTTCATAATCGTCCAAAGGAATCGTCTCTTTATCGGCTCCCACAATCGTGCTCCACGGTCCGAACAGGATATCTCTCTGTTCCCGGGAAATGGACTCGAGGTTCAGATCTTTTACGGAGGTCAGGCTCAGGACCAGGTAGACCGTCACGATGAGCAAGGGGAGAAAAGTGGTCATGCCACTGGCCATCATGAAGCGGTTCCTGATCCTTCCCCCCTTCCGTTTGAAGACCCTAACGCGAAGTTCGGTTTCAGTAAAGACGTGATCGATATATTTGATATGTACCCGGTGCTTCTGCCAGTAATAGACAAACAGGATTTCCAGGGTGGTGGCGACCAGGGTGAGGTAGTGAAGCTGGACAAACATTTCCCGTTCCACTTCCCCGTCAAAGCTCACCTTTCTCACCAGAAATATCATGGAATAGAGGAATACCACAATATTGGGCATGGTTACAATGAGACTGTTAAACAGCGGCGTGCGCAAAAGGTGTTTCTTGCAGTAGGCATGTAGTTTTTCGGGGATCTCCTTCTGTAAGCGTTTCAGCCTGAAATAGCGTTTAAAGGGCCTGTTGTATAGGTATCCCACCAAATCGCTTAGGAACAGAAGGATGAACAAAAGGATGAAATAACGGGCAAAGGGTCCTTTTTCGGCAAACACCCTGAATTTGTCATCTCCTTCGGCTTCCGGTCCGACAACCACCATGTGTTCAGGATATTCCTGTAGGGTATCGGCCACAATGCCTGCCATCCTGCCAGCTTGGTTCACCAGGCTGTCTATCTCTTGCTGGCTGAAATCGAGGGTGTCGAGTGAAGAGTGGATGGAATCCTTGATCATCATGGCCTGGTCCACTGTGCCCCGGTTGTTCTCCACCATGGTTGGGACATACTGGAAAACAATAAAGCCGATAAAGGGAATCACCAGGAAGAAATAGAGCATCACCGAGGAGATATATACCCTCAGGCCATAAAACTTGGGAACACTCTTCTTTTCCATCTGTCTTTTTATGGTCGACCGGAATAAATGTAAGGGAAATTTCATCAAATCAAAAGATAAAAAAAATCGTAAATTGGAGCAGCATGGCTGGTTTGAATATACGTCTGTTGCCTTTTGCAGTGGCTTTTCTTAGCGGATGCCAATTTTTCGGAATCGCTGAGCCTCCTTATGGGATCATTGAGCCTCCGCAAATTTCGGTCGACGTAAGCGTCGATTCGGTCCTGTTTGTTGTGATTGGCGACTACGGGAAGGCTGGAGAGAATGAAGAAGCTGTGGCCGACATGGTAAAAAGCTGGAATCCAGATCTGATCCTGACCACCGGGGACAACAACTATGCTTATGGCGAGTACGCCACACTGTACCAGAACATCGGCCAGTACTACTGCGATTACATCTACAATTTTGATGCTCCTGAGGAATACCAATGCAAAGGAAGGGCTATGGAAGAGGAGATAAACCGCTTCTTCCCCTCGCCTGGAAACCACGATGAGCTTGGTCCTTTCGATCTGGAACCCTATCTGAACTATTTCAGCCTTCCGGGCCAGGAACTATACTATGCATTCACCTGGGGCGATGTGGCCTTTTATTCCATCAACTCCTTATCCTCGGCTGACCTTGAAGAACAAATTAGCTGGCTGGCCGGAGAGATCAGAAGGTCCCAGAAGGCTTTCCAGGTGGTCTATTTTCACCATCCTCCCTATTCACCGGGTCCTCATGGGGGTACAGACTACATGCAATGGGACTTTTCCCAGTGGGGAGTGGATGTGGTGCTGTCTGGACACGATCACATTTATGCCCGGATGGAGCATCAGGACCAGAAGGGCCTGCATTACATTGTCTGCGGGACCGGAGGGAAGAGCCTCTATAGCTGTAAAGAGGGTTATGCAGAGGAGGGAGTGGAACTACTGAACTGTAAGGATGACCAATTTGGTGCCATGCGATGCATTGCAGATTCCACTCGATTAGTCATGGAATTCTACACCATTGACGATCCAGACCGGCCCGTGGACCGTCTGGTGATTCAGAAAGATTCGCCCTAGGATCAGATGTTGTTGCCCGACCACTCCTCCGGCCACTCGGAAAGTCCCTTGTAGAACATCAGGTGCTCGTAGTGAGGCTTCACTTTGTCCTCGATGGCCAACATCTCATCGGCGGTGAGTGGCTCAAATTCACTGGCGATCTGAACGTTCTCTTCCAGTTCGGCAATTTTATCAATGCCCACAATGATGGTGCTTATGGGAAGCGTCATGGTGTAACTCATGGCCTCCTTCATGCTGATGATGCCTCCGTGGGAGAAGATCCGGTCGCGGGCAGGAATCTTCATCCCGATGATTCCCATATTTTTCTCCACGGCGGTGGGTAGCAGCTTTTCAATATAGGGATTGTGGTGTTTATCGGCCGCATTGAGCGCCATCAGAACGGCATCAAAGTCATAGCGGTCCACCAGCTCCTTCATGGGATCGGGATCGGCGTGACCGGTGATGCCCAGGAAGCGGACTACCCCTTCGTCCTTGGCCTTCAGCAGCGCCTTCATACATCCCTCGTCCGAGAAGATGTGATCGATGTCCTCATTGGCGGCGATGTTGTGAATCTGCCAGAGGTCGATTACATCGGTCTGCAGGTTTATCAGTGAACTCTCCAGATGGCGCATGGCGCCATCGTAGCTGCGGTCGTGGGTTTTGGTGGCCAGGAAGACCTCCTTGCGGCGGGTCTTCATCACCTCACCCACATGCCTTTCACTGGTTCCCCTCAGGTGATCGCCCTCGCTGGAGTTCCCGTCCTGACCATACCAGGCCGAGGTATCAATATAATTGATGCCCAGGTCGATGCACTTATTCACTATGGCGATGGCCTGCTCCTTCATTCCCACCTGCTCCACCGTAGCCTGGGCCCCCAGGCTGTAAATTCCCACACTCTCCCCGGTGGCCCCGAAAGCTCGCTGGGGAATTGTTAATGCTGGTCCGGAGCCTGTGGTGGAACAGGATTGCAGACTACCAAGCAGCGGGGCCATCCCCATGGCTGAAGTACCGGCAATCAGTTTTCTTAAGAATTCACGTCGGGTGCTGTCGATACGGAGTTTCATCGTATGTTGGATTTAGGTTTGGATCTCAAGGACTAAGCTGCAAGATAATACCAAATGCATTACCAGTCAATCGGGAGTTGTTAATTAGTCCCTTGGAAGAGGCAGTCCCATTTTCTCCAGAATGGCAAGAAACCTGGGCTCGCTTTCGAGTTCTTTATAAT
>SPBY01000007.1 GCA_004525825.1 Bacteroidia bacterium | reverse complement strand
GTGGTCTGGAAAAAGATGCATGGAAAGGGAAGGGTATTTTATTCTTCGCTGGGTCATGTGATGAAGGACTTCGAGGTACCGGAAGCGCTGGAAATTATGCAACGAGGCATTATGTGGGCTTCTGCAAGCAAGTATGCACCAGCCGAATCGTGGAAAAAACCAGTCTATTAAGAATGGGAATAAAAAGAGATATAACTGCTGGACTTAAAGAAATAATTTCTATTTTTCGTTTGATTATAAGCAAATGATGCAATTATATTCCAATCATAACAACTGGCGATGGCTTTGGTGGCAGCACCAAATAAATGCTTCGTGTGCGATGATCGGTTTGTAAGAGATTCAAAGGAAATAATATACGCGGGGCATGTTAGAAATAACTGCCCCGTTTTTTTATGACATTTTTACTTTCTAAAATCTGATCTATTATGAACAAGACAAAGAAGATTATCCTTAGCGAAAAAGAAATCCCGAAGCAGTGGTACAACATCGTTGCGGATATGCCCGGGACTCTGAATCCTCCTCTGGGTCCCGATGGCAATCCCATTGGACCCGAAGCTCTAGCACCGGTATTCCCCATGAACCTGATTGAACAGGAAGTAAGCTCTCAACGCTGGATCGATATTCCTGAAAAGGTGTTGGAGATGCTTAGCATCTGGCGGCCAGCTCCACTGGTAAGAGCCTATGCCCTTGAAGAAGCCCTGGGTACGCCTGCCCGAATCTACTACAAAAATGAGAGCGTATCGCCCGCAGGGAGCCACAAGCCCAATACTGCGGTTGCACAGGCCTATTACAACAAAGAATTTGGCATCAAGAACCTGGTCACCGAAACCGGGGCCGGACAATGGGGGAGTGCACTCTCCTTTGCCACCTCCCTGCTTGGACTTACCTGCAAGGTGTTTATGGTAAGGGTCAGCTTCGACCAGAAACCCTTCCGAAAAATGATGATGGAGGCATGGGGAGGCAAATGCTATCCCAGTCCCAGCGATATGACCCAGGCCGGACGCAATGTACTTGCCGAACACCCGGATACGCCGGGAAGCCTGGGGATCGCCATAAGCGAGGCTATTGAAGCAGCCGTTACTGATCCAAGCGGAGAAACCCGCTACTCTCTGGGAAGTGTGCTGAATCACGTCATGCTCCATCAGACCATCATCGGCCTGGAAGCCAAAAAGCAGCTTAAGCTTATTGGGGAAAAGCTTCCCGACGTGGTGATCGCTTGTGCAGGAGGGGGCAGCAACTTTGCCGGTATCGCTTTCCCCTTTATGCAGGATAAAATCAATGGCGCAGAGATCGAGATCATACCGGTAGAACCTGCAAGCTGTCCCACCTTGACCAAGGCTCCATTTGCCTATGATCATGGCGATCTTGCCAAAATGACTCCTCTGCTGGCAATGAACTCCCTGGGGCACGGATTTATTCCACCTCCCATTCATGCAGGCGGTCTTCGCTACCATGGCATGTCTCCACTGGTGAGCCACGCTGTGAAAGAAGGTCTTGCCACACCGGAGGCAATACATCAGATTGAGTGCTACGAGGCAGGTGTTCTGTTCTCCCGCACCGAAGGCATCATTCCTGCCCCGGAAACCACCAATGCCATTGCCTCTACCATCCGGCAAGCCAAACAAGCCAAAGAAGAAGGAAAGGAGAAGGTAATCCTTTTCAATTTCAGTGGTCACGGACTGATGGACCTGGTGGGCTATGATAAGTACTTCAATGGCGAACTTAAAGATCATGAGCTCTCAGAGAAGGAATTTGAAAAGTTCACCGCGGTATTGAAAAACCATCCCTCACCCATCATCTAAACATAGTATTCCAGGGGTATTTTCTTACAACGTGCTTATTAACTTCGTTAAAAACCGAGCTTGCGAGCTCAGCGCAGCTAATGCCATGTTGTATCAAAAACACCCCTGGAATTCTTTATTGTGTGGGAGGAAAGACTGGTTTTATATATCTTGGCGAGAATGAAAAGAATCGCAGTGTATTGTGGCTCCAGTGCCGGACCCAATGAAATCTACAGAACCCAGGCAGCTCAACTGGGACGATACCTGGCTGAGAACAAGATCCAGGTGATTTTTGGAGGAGGGAAAGTGGGGATGATGGGAATACTGGCAGATGCTGCCCTGGAGGCCGGCGGAGAGGTTACCGGGGTAATTCCGGGTTTTCTCCAAGTGAAAGAGGTGGTTCACAGCCAACTGACAGAATTGATCACTGTGGAGACCATGCACCAAAGAAAAGCACTGATTGAAGAAATGTGTGACGGTGCCATCGCCCTTCCTGGTGGATTTGGAACCCTGGATGAACTATTTGAAATGCTTACCTGGGGACAGCTTGGACTGCACGATAAACCTGTGGGTATTCTGAATATCAACGGATTCTACGACCCCATTCTTTCAGCCATTGACCGGATGGTGAATGAGGGCTTTCTGAAGGATCTCAATCGGGATATGGTGCTGGTAAGCACACAAATAGAAAAGCTGGTCGATGCCATGCGCAACTACCAGCCTCCCAAAATACGTAAATGGATTATGGACGGGGATCCAGGAAAGGATACTCCTTTTACAGCAGCACCGCATTAAGTTTAACATCTGTTGCTGCTACCAGCCTGGAGATAGGACACTTCTCTTTGGCAGCTGCAGAGAGTTCCTGGAATTTCTCCTGTGATAAGCCCTCACACTTTACTGTGCAATCCAGTTCTATGGTGCTAACCACCGGACCGATCTCGTCTTTTCCCAGATGGACTTTGGCTGTGGTTTCCACGCTTTCCGCGGATAATCCTTCGCCGGCAATCAAAGCAGCGAGGAACATGGAGTAACAACCTGAATGGGCTGCTCCCACAAGTTCTTCGGGATTGGTTCCGCTGCCCTCTTCGAACCTTGATTTAAAAGTATAGGGACCGCTGTAGTTGCTGAAATTCATGGTGCCCTTTCCATCTTTCAGGGTACCGTTCCATTGTGATTTTGCAGTTCTGACTGACATTCTGTTTGAGTTTTAAAAATGAAATATCCGCTATCCTTAAAATAACCGTAAGAAGGATGGATTGTTCACAATGAAAGCTTAGCCTTTCTGGTGGGAGGATTAGCCCCTTCCACGCCCCCGTTCCGGTCTCTCTTCTGACTGGCCATCGGGATTGCTTTGCTGATATTGCTGACGCATTTCGTTTCGACGCTGCTCCTGGGTCTCGGTGAATTGCTTGTACTGGTCCGGAGTAAGCACCTCCTGGTACTTTGCGTTGCGATCGTCTCGCATCTGCATCATTTTAGCACGCATGGCTTCGCGATCAGCATCAGCTGGCGGTCCGCCGGCATTCATCATCTTCTGACGTTCAATCTGCATCTTGTTGTAAAACTCCATATCAATGGCCAGGACCTTCTTAGCCTGTTCGTCTGACAATTTCAGGCTTTCTGCGGTATTCTTTGCATTTTCCTTGATATCATCTTCGGTCATCTGGAATCCGCGTCCTCCGCCTGGACCCTGGGCGGAAAGCTGCAATACAAACAGCAGCATCACTGAAGCTGCGGCTGCAAATCTCAATGTACGTTTCATGATTTTTCTTATTTAATATGGTTCTTCTGATGCTATGACCCTGCTAAGATAAAAAGGTTTAATTTTAATTTGAAAAATTAGTAACGACATTAAACCATCAGGCGTCTTAATGATCAAAGCTCTCGACTAAACGAACACAATACCTTTATCCATTGCAAATCGAAATCAAAAACCTGACTAAGACCTATGCAGGTGGATTCAAGGCCCTCGACCAGGTGAACCTGAGCATTACCAATGGGATGTTCGGACTGCTGGGGCCCAACGGGGCAGGCAAGTCCACCCTGATGCGCATCCTGGTCACCCTGATGCAGGCTTCCGAGGGAGAAGTGCTCATAGATGGCAGGGATATTGGAAAATACCGCAAGGAGATCCGTAAAATGGTAGGCTACTTGCCTCAGGACTTCCGCTTCTTTGCCAAATTGAAATCCTGGGAGTTTCTGGATTATGCAGCTCGGCTGGGAGGCATGTCTTCCAGAAAGGAAAGAAGGGAGCGGGTGGATGAGATGCTGGAAAGTGTGGGCTTGTTTGAGTTCAGAAACCGGATGGCCAACAAGTTGTCGGGCGGAATGAAAAGAAGGCTGGGGATTGCACAGGCTCTGATAGCCCACCCTTCGATCATCATAGTGGATGAGCCTACCACCGGGCTAGATCCCGAAGAACGAATCCGATTCAGGAACCTTTTGTCTGACCTGGGACGTAGCGAAACCATCATCATCCTCTCCACCCATATTGTGGGAGACATTTCCAGTACCTGCAACCAGATGGCTCTGCTGAACGAAGGATCCCTGATCTACCAGGGTACCCCCGACAAACTGGTGGAATTGGCAAAGGGACATGTATGGCGAAGCGAGGTTACCCCCGTACAGTATGAACAACTAAAGGAGGAGGTTCCTATTATTTCCACCATTCCATCGGGCGGTGGCTGGGAGATTCAGTTTGTGGGTGAGAAGCCCTCTTATATTGATGCTATTCCGGTGGAACCTAACCTGGAACATGCATATGTGCATTACATGGACAACAAATTAGCTCACTGGAACCTCTGATGAACCTGATCAACATATGGAACGTGGCCACCTATGAAAGCAAAACGCTTTTCAGGAGCTGGTTCTTCCGTATATTTTCCATCCTGGCCCTTCTGATCCTGTTTGGAACAAACATGGGATTTTTCGGAGGCCATTCCGATGCACGATGGACCTTCAGGGCCATTGCTGCCAACATGCCATACATCAACGTATTGTTCATCAATGTGGCCCAGGCGGTGATTGCCGTATTTCTTGCCTCCGATTTCCTGAAGCGGGATAAAAAGCTGGATACCACCGAGGTGATCTACGCCAGGCCCATCACAAACGGGGAGTATGTGGTGGGAAAGACCCTGGGTATCCTGGTACTGTTCCTGGCGCTGGTTTTGATGGCCCTGTCCATGTCCCTGATATTTAACCTGATAAGAACGGATGTACCAGTGGTATGGGAAGCCTATCTTTACTACCCGCTGCTAATCACTTTGCCCACCCTGGTATTCATCCTGGGGCTCTCCTTTTTTCTGATGATTCTGTTCCGGAGTCAGGCAGTTACCTTCCTGATTCTCCTGGGATACATCGGTCTTACCCTGGCCTATTTTCAGGACAAGGCTTATGGGATGCTGGATTACATGGCATTTAACTTTCCCATGGTCTATTCAGATTTTATCGGTTTTGCGGATCCCCAACGAATCTTCCTGCACCGGCTTGCTTACCTGATGCTGGGCATGGGATTTATTTTTGCGACCATTCGTTTCCTGAACCGGCTTCCACAGACAGGGCGGTGGAACTTCCTGAACCTGTTTCTGTTCGTGGGATTTGTGGCCGGCGGACTATGGTTTGGGTACCGGTACTACGATTCCTTCCACGATACGGCGGAGAAACGTGAAGAATACCTTTCTCTCAATAACCAATATGCTGGCCTGTATGTGGTGGATGTGGAAAGCAACCAGATCGAGGTGGAGCAGAATGGCAGAAGGCTTCATATCTCTTCTTCTTTGCGCTACAGGAACACTGGCAGAGAAAAATTGGATACCCTGGTCTTCTCTCTAAACCCTGGATTCCGGATCGACAGCATCAATGGGCCGGGAGGCGCGGTTGAATACCTGCGCACCGAGCAGCTCATCCGGATCGTGCCTGAGAACGGGATGATGGCCGGAAGAAGGGGAAGCCTCAATTTTTATTATTCAGGGATTCCCGACGGATCGGTGGCTTACCTGGATATTCCCAGGGAGCAGATGGAAGCCTTGAAGCGGGCTGCAGTGGCCACTTTCGATAAAGAGCCCGGAATCATACACCCCGATTACATGCTGCTGACACCGGAGCTCAACTGGTATCCCAGGGCAGGCGTGGGCTTTAACATGAAGAATTTTCAACCTCAGGAGCTAGATTTTGCCAGCTTCAAGCTGACCGTTAGGCCCGACTCGGGACTGATTGCCATTGCCCCTGGGAAAGTGGATACTATTGTTGGAGGATTCAGATTCAGCCCCGAGCACGACCTGAGTGTACTTCCCCTGGTGATCGCCCAGCTGGAACGAAGAAGCATGACCATCGATGAAGTGGAGTACAACCTCTATCTGGATCCAAGTCATGATTACTTTTCAGGCTATTTTTCAGAAATAGGAGACACCATCGAAGCTTTGATCAGGGAACAAAAAGACAACTATGAACTGGATGAACTGGACCTTTATTACCCTTTCGAAAGAATCAACCTGGTAGAGGTTCCCATCCAATACCACGCCTATGAAAGGCCCTACATTCAAACAGTGGAGTACATCCTGCCGGAGATGATCCTGATGCCCGAAAAGGGGGCAGGGATCAATACGCTTGATTTTGAGCGATTCAAAAAGGCGGAGGAAAGGCGTGACAGGGAACGGGAGAACAAACGAAGTCCCAGGGAGATCCAGGTGGACCAGTTTAAACGCTTCATCCAAAATACTTTTTTTAATACCGGCATCCGGACCAGGGAGGGAGGTTTTGGAAGGGAAGATGGAGGAGAGGACCTGATTGCCTTCAATGGAGCTCTCTATTTAAAGAATCCCTATTGCGTTTTTCCACTCTACTACAGTTACGTCACCGGAATCAGCTCCTCTGAATATCCCATACTGAATTCCATGCTGGAGATATACCTGAAGGAAGGATTTGAGGTCTCGCCCAGGCAAGGATTCACCGGGGGAATTACAGAAAAGGAGCGGGCCAACCTGGCACTGCAGGATAAAAGCATGATTGAGCTCTTTGCACAATGGGATACGGAACTTACCTCCTCGCTGATCAACCAGACCGGAAGCTTCATTATTTCCGCCCTGCAAAATAGGGTGGGGATGAGCGAATTTGATAATTTCTTCTATTACTACCTGGAGGATCATGCCTTTTCCAAGATTACCTTTGAGCAATTCTCCAGGGATTTTTACAATGAATTTGGGGTGGAAATAGCCCCTTACCTGGATGTCATCAACAAAGGGGGTGGGATGGCCACCTTTAAGATCTCCCCACCCGAATATTTGCAAACCCGGGACGATATCGGGGATGTCTACCTGGTAAAATACAGGATATCCAACGTGGGTGACTCCAAGGGACTGGTGAATATGAATTTCCGTATCATGGGCCAGGGAGGTTTTGGAGGAGGAGGGGGCATGACCGAGGAGCAAAGGGTACATGAGGTGGACCCGGGTGAGACCAGAGATGTACAGGTGGTGCTCTATGACAGACCCATGATGATGACTGTAAACACACTGATTTCGGGCAATATTCCCTCCAGCTACAACAATTTTCTCCGGTCTGCCACTGAAGTGGAGCACGCCAACCTGGACGAATACGAAATACCCACAGAAAAGGAAGTGAGCTATACTTACGAAGACGAATTTGTGGTAGACAATGAAGATGATGGATTCTACGCATACTCGGTGTCCAACGAAAGCAAGTTGAAACAATACATCGATTCCCGGAAAGAAAAGGAGGAAGGGCTTAAATACGGGAGTCTGAATGAATGGTGGACCCCTTCTCAGTGGACTCCGGTGGCCCATTCCGCCTATTATGGAGAGACTGTACGGTCGGCGTTAGCCATCCGTAGCGGGGATGGTGGTAACTATGTAAGTTGGAGCTCGGTCCTTCCCGAAAAAGGATTCTACGATGTATATGTCTACATCCCTGTTTCAGCCATGTACAAACGTCCTTCCAGGAGAGAGCAGGGAGGGGACCAGCAGGGAGGATCTAATCAGGGTCCCGGTCAGGGAGAGAGGCGCTTCGGACCTGAATTTGCGGATAAGGGAACAGATTACAACTATACCCTCTCTTCCAACGAGGGATCTGAAAAACTTGTATTTGAGCTGAATAGTCCCGAAGATGGATGGAATCGCCTGGGTTCCTTTCACTTTCCGGCCGATACAGCAGTGGTAACTCTGACCAATGAAACAGACGGCCGCAGGGTCATTGCCGATGCGGTCAAATGGGTTAGGAAAAGATAAGATAGTCAAAAGGTGAAAGTTAAAAGTGAACTGAAAGTCACGAAGGCGAACCGAAGCTCACGAAGGCGAGAGCCGAGTAAAGCCGAGTAAAAGTTAAATGATATGGATACTTTAATAATTCGCAGGTGGATCAGGTGTATGCTGATTTTGGGGATCATAAGTGCCGGGGGCACCTCCCTGTCGGCACAGGCCCTTCTTACCATGGAACGTGCACTGGACATAGCCGAGGAAAACAGCCCGGACATGAAGCAGACCGAACTGGCACTTGTCCGCAGCCAGGAAAGGCTGAATGCCCAAAGGGCCCGATTGAAATCGCAGTTTTCCATCACACTGGATCCTTTCCAATATGAAAAGACCAACCGTTTCGACCAGCAGACCAGCGAATGGTACCTGAACGAATCGGCTTCTTCCGGGGGAACCTTTGCCATCAATCAGCGGATCCTGCCCACCGACGGACAGCTGATGCTGGTGAACCGATTCTCCTATGACTATAGTTTTACCGAATCGGCCTTTGCGTCCGATCCAATCTCCAAGACTTTTAACAACAACCTTTACCTGCAGTTTTCCCAGCCCATCTTCACCTACAACCGGACCAAGATGGAGACAGAAAGTCTGGAGCTGGAGTACGAATCCTCCCTGCTCCGTTACCTGCTGATGCGTCTCGCCCTGGAGCGGAACGTGGCTCAGCAGTTCTTTGCAGTATACTCCAACCAGATGAGCCTGGAGATTGCCAGGGAGGAGTTTACAAGCAATCAGGAGAGTTACAACATCATCAAAAATAAAGTAGAGGGGGGCTTGCTGGCCCTGGAAGAACTATACCAGGCAGAAGTAAACCTGGCCATTAGCAATTCAGGGGTATTCACTGCAGAACTGACTCTGGAAAACAGCAAAGACCAGTTCAAGGTGCTGATCGGACTTTCCCTGGATACCACTCTGCTGATCGCTGCAGAAATCATTGCCGATACGGTACCGGTCAACCAGGAACTGGCAATTTCCCATGCCCTGGAGAACCGGATGGAACTTCGTGAACGGGAGATTGACATCCAAAACGCCAACTTCAACCTGACACAGGCCAAAGCCACCAACGAGTTTGCAGGATCCATCACTGCCTCTTTCGGACTACAGTCCTACGACGAACAATTCGGTTCTATGTTTGATACCCCCACCAACACCCCGGCCATTGGCATCTCCTTTGATATCCCGCTGTTTGACTGGGGAGAACGGAAATCTGAAATCAAGGCAGCAGAAGCGAGCCTGCAAAGTTCCCAGCTTGGATATGAGATAGAAAGTACCGATATCGTGGTAAACATACGCTCGGTGGTTCGAAACCTGAAGAATCTGGAGAACCAGATCCAGATCCAGCGGAAAACGGTGGAAAATGCCACCCTGGCCTATGACATCAACCTGGAGCGCTACCGCAACGGCGATCTGACCAGCCTGGACCTGGGCATGTACCAGACCCAGCTCTCCGAGGCAAAGATGGCCGTCACCAATGCCATCATTGATTATAAAATTGAATTGCTGAATCTGAAGATACAGACCCTGTACGACTTTGAGAAAGGCTTGCCCATCATACCGGAAGAGTTTAAATCCAGTAAAAATGAAAAATAACAGAACACCTGATGCCATGAAACAGATAAGAATCGACCTTTTTGCCCTGCTTATTCCATTGATGCTAGTAAGCTCGTGTAAGCAACCCGATATGGAGGTGGATACCACCATCGAAGTGCCTGTGGGGGTCATAGAGGTCACCACTTCGACCATTGAAGAATTTGTAAGTACCACTGGCTCTGTCTATCCCTTAAAGGAAGTTACAATGAGCTCGGAAATCACCGGTGAATATATGCTCCAGGTAAATCCTTCCACGGGTAAACCTTATGGATTGGGCGATCGTGTGAAAAAGGGAGCCACCGTGATTGAGCTGGATGACGAGGAGTATGTAAACTCTCTGAGGGCCAAATCCGCGGAGGTGGATCTGGAAATCTCCAAACTGGAGTATGAGAAGCAATCCTCACTCTATGAAAAAGGGGGAGCTACCTTAAGGGACCTGAAAAACGCAGAGATCACCCTGATCAACACAGAGTATGATATTGAGAGCAACCGGATCAACCTGGCTAAAATGACCATCGAAGCCCCTTTCAGCGGGGTCATCGCCGATCTTCCCTATTTTACCAATGGAACCAGGATAGCGGCCAATACAGAAATGATCAAAATCATCGATTACGGAAAACTCTACCTGGAGGCCAACCTGCCCGAAAAATACTTCCGGAACATCGAAAAGGGGTTTAAAGTATATGTAACAAGTTATACCAGCGTAGCCGATACGCTCACCGGGTTCATTACACAAATATCGCCTTCCATCGATCCGGAGGCACGCACGTTCAAGTGTTTCGTGGAAGTGCAAAACCAGGATGAGATCCTGCTGCCGGGAATGTTTGTAAAAGCCGACCTGGTGGTCAACAGTGCTGAAGAGGTCATTGTGATCCCCAGGGACATCATCATGAGCCGCAACCGGAACCAGATCATCTACGTCGTGGAGAAAGGGGTAGCCACTGAACGGATTATTACCACCGGTTTACAAAACGAAGAAAGCGTGGAGGTAAAGATGGGATTGCTTAAGGGGGAAAGTATTGTTAATTCCGGGTTTGAGACTCTCCGGAACCAATCCAGGGTAAGGATCCTCAAATAAAACCTTAAGCAAGCTGAAATGTTAAAAGCCATAACCAGATTTTCTGTCAGATACCCGGTCTCGGTGAGCATGATCATCGTAGCCACCCTGTTGCTTGGATACATCTCCTTCGACAAACTGGGGATCGATCTCTTCCCCAATTTGCACAGCCCCAAACTCTACATTGAACTGGTGGCCGGGGAACGTCCCCCCGAAGAGATGGAAGAGAAATTTGTCGATGCCGTTGAATCTCTTGCTATCAGGCAAAGCGGAGTGGTCAATGTATCCTCCACTTCCCGTGTGGGAATGGCCCTGGTAGAGGTAGAGTATACCTGGGAGAAAGACATGAACGAAGCCTTCCTGGACCTCTCTAAAGCACTTTCTTCCTTCAATCAGCAAAATGACCTGGAGGAGATCAACATTACCCAGTACGATCCCAACTCCGCTCCTGTGATGCTGGTGGCCTTCAGGCATAGTGAATCCAGCGACCTGAACGAGTTGAGACTTACGGCCGAAAACTATGTCCGCAATGAACTGATCAGGCTGGAAGGGATAGCTGATGTGGAAGTGGATGGCGCAGAAGAGCTTGAGGTACTGGTGGAAACAAATGATTACCTGTTGAATTCCTTCAATCTGGATATATCTTCCATCGTCAATAGCATCAATTCCTACAACCAGGATGTTTCAGGGGGCTCTATTGTGGAGATGGGGAAGCGTTACATTGTGAGGGGCATCAGTGAACTGGAGCAGGTCAGGGACCTGGAAGAGATCATTGTAAAGATGGGACAGCCCACCGAAGAATCTCAGGGGGAACGTGTTCCTGTGCTGCTGAAGGAAGTGGCCACGGTCAGCTACAGTTTGAAAGAGCAACAAAACGCAGTGATGCTGGATGGAGAGCCCTGCGTGGGCTTGAGCATCTACAAGGAGATGCGTTACAATACCGTCAGGGCGGTGGAGGACCTGAAAGATGCCATGGAAAGTATGCAGAAGGCGCTGCCGGGATTCACCTTCACCGTGGTAGAGGACCAGGGCGCTTATATCTCGTCGGCCATCGGCGAGGTGAGCAGCAGCCTGATCGGGGGCATCGTGCTTGCTGTATTCGTACTCTTTCTTTTTCTGCGCCGGATCGGTCCCACAGCCATCGTAAGTGTAGCCATCCCTGTGTCCATCATTGCCACCTTTGTGCTGATGTATTTTACCAACCTGACCCTGAATATCATGACACTCGGGGGTTTGGCATTGGGGGCGGGGATGCTGGTCGATAATGCCATAGTGGTGTTGGAGAATATCTTCCGTAACCATGAACAGGGCGATAGCGCCGATGAAGCGGCCATTAACGGTACTTCCCAGGTGGGAGGGGCCATCATTGCTTCTACGCTGACGACCATTGTGGTCTTTATTCCCATTGTTTACCTGCGCGGTGCATCCGGGGAGTTGTTCAAGGAGCAGGCATTTACGGTGGCATTCTCCCTGTTGGCTTCGCTGGTGGTGGCCATCCTGATCATTCCCATGCTCTATTCCCGGCTCTACCGGAAAAGGTCGCCCTTCAAGGGAAGGATTAAAAAATCCATACAATTTACCGGCTATGGCCGTTTTCTGGATAAGATCCTGGATATCCGGGGATGGATACTGCTGGGTACTGCGGCTTTGATGGCAGCAGGATGGTTTATGCTGCGTCATACCGGTAGTGAATTTATGCCTTCCACAGAGGCCAGGGAATTCTATGTTGACCTGAAAATGCCGGAAGGCACCCAGCTGGAACGCACCGCCGGTGCAGTATCCAGTCTGGAAGGGATCATCCGGGAGATCTCTAAAGAAGGCCTGGACATGATCTACAGCGAAATTGGTCCCACCTCGGGACTGGCTTCGGGGGGAGAAAGCCTGTTTGATGACCAGAACATGGCCACCATCAAGGTAAAGCTGAACGAAGATAGTCCTGTTTCTGCAAGCAGCCTGATCACGGTGCTTACGCAATACTTTCATGAAAATCCCAATTTCACTGCTCTTTTCCGCCAGGAGGAGAGTGCACTTTCCACCATCCTGGGAACCAACAAGCCGCCCTTGGTGGTGGAACTGACAGGGGAGGATATGGAAATACTGGAGCAGCTATCCATATCGGTCATGCAACAATTGGAAGAGATTCCCGGGATCCGGAACATATCTTCATCGGTGGAAGGGGGTGCCCCGGAAGTGGTGATCGCCATCGACCGATACCGGGCCGGACTGATGAATTTGGATGTGAATACCCTCATCAACCGGGTTAGCGAAAAACTGCAGGGTACCGAAGGAGGTCAGATGGAGGTAAAAGGGGAACTGACCGATATAACCGTAAAGTTGAATGATCTCACATTGAAGGAGTTGGAAACACTTTCTGTGAAGGTGAACAATACAGAGATTATGCTCCGGGAGGTGGCAGAGATCCGTGTGGGGAATTCGCCAAGGGAGATCCTGCATAACAACCAGAACCGGATCGTAGAGATCACGGCGGATCTGGACAGCGACTTGCCGCTGGATAAGGTGGCCCTGGCCATTGACGAAAAGCTTGGTGGGGTGGAATTTCCCCTGGAATACACCTACCAGATTACCGGAGAAGAAGCCATGAGAAAGGAAGCTATGGGAAGCATGGGATTTGCCCTGCTGCTTTCCCTGGTCCTGGTATACATGGTGATGGCTGCCCAGTTCGAAAGCGTGATACACCCCTTTACCATTCTGCTGCCTGTACCCCTGGCAGTGGTTGGGGCTGTAGCAGTATTCTGGATCCAGGGAGCGTCACTGAACATCATGGCCATCATCGGAATCATCCTCCTGGTGGGAATCGCCGTAAATGATTCCATCATCCTGGTGGATGCCATCAACCAGTTCCGAAAAGAGGGCATGAAACTGAAGGAGGCTATCGTTTTAGCCGGTCAGCGCCGGATCAGGCCCATTGTGATGACCTCGCTGACCACCATCCTGGCCCTGTTCCCTTTGACTCTGGGATTCGGCGAAAGCGCCTCTCTACGATCCCCTATGGCCTGGGCGGTGATCGGGGGACTGGTGACCTCTACCATGCTTACTCTGGTGGTGATCCCCTGCATCTATATGGCCTTTGGGAAACTTGGAGAAAAACTTGTAAAAGGGGAGGTACTTCAGGGTGAATAAACACTTCCTCATACAACGCAAGCTCTTTATTACTATGCTGTTTGTAGCAGCATCCATGCTGGGGTATATCTCCTGGAAGCATTTAAAAATGGAAATATTTCCCAATGCAGAGCTTCCCATGCTCTACATCCAGGTAAATTCCATGATAGAAAGCACCCCTGAGTATATGGAACAGGAGGCCATTATTCCGGTGGAAAGTGTGATTGCCGGCCTGGAGAACATCGAGAAGATCGAATCGAGTGCTGGAAGACGCACGGGATATGTCCTGGTCTCCTACGAAGAACGGACCGACCTGAAATACGCCTACCTGAAACTGGATGAGCAGATTACCGCTCTCCGGGGAGAAATACCCGAGGAATTCATGCTCCAGGTTGTCAAGATAGACCTGGAGGATGCGGGCAATACCTTGATGAGCTTGCAGGCCCGTGGTTCGGGAGGAGTTGACAGGGTGCGGAACTATGTGGATCAGAACATCACCCCCGATCTGGAAAATATTGAAGGTGTCGCGGCAATAAATGTTTACGGGGGAAGGCAGAAATCGGTGGATATTATCCTCGATAGGGCCGCCTGTGAAGCCTACAACATTGCCCCCACCAGGGTGCGAGGCATCCTTTCCTCCAACATGAACCTCCGGCAGTACGGGGGCACGGTGAAAGAAGAGGGACGTAGATTTTTTATTTACCTGGATGCTGAGTACGAAACCATTTCGCAGATTGAGGACCTGGTCATCGGCAGGGGAAGCAATCCGGTGAGGCTGAAAGACATAGCCGAAGTTTATTACGGTGAGAAAGAGGAAGAGACCCTCAGCAGGGTCAATGGCTTAGATGCCGTTTCATTGGAGGTGGTGCACGATGCACAGGCCAATATTATTGAGCTCTCCCACAAGGTGGAGGAACAGCTTGATATCCTGAACCGGGAAGGAGCCCCCTTCGATATTGAAGTGACCATCCAGGACAACAGTGCTGAGCTGATGGAAGATAATATCGACCAAATTGTCAAGCTGGCGCTGACCGGTGCTCTGCTGGCCATTTTTGTTCTGTGGATATTCCTTCGCAACGTGAAACTGGTGATCCTGGTGGCCATGGCCATGCCGATCTCTATTTTTGCCGCTTTCAATTTCTTTTTCGCATTTGACATAAGCATCAACAGCCTGACCCTGATCGGAATTGCCTTGGCCGTGGGGATGCTTCTCGATACTTCGGTGGTGGTGCTTGAAAATATTTACAGGCTTCGAACCCTTGGATACTCACCAAGCGATTCGGTCATCAAAGGCACTGCAGAGGTATGGCGTTCTGTGGTAGCGGCTACCGGAACCACTGTGGCCGTATTTATTCCATTTATTTTCTCCTCTGAATTCCTGATCAAGCTACTGGCCAGGCACATCGGGGTCTCTATCATATCCACCCTTGTGGTATCCCTGATAGTATCCCTGCTTCTGATCCCCATGGCCGTGCATGTGATTCTTTCACGCAGCAAGCACAATCGTAAAGGCAGGGAGGTTTATCAGGAGGTATCCATCAATAACAGGCTGGTCAGGGTCTATCTATCCCTGCTGAAAACCGCTCTCCGAAACCCGGCGCCCACCATTGTGGGGGTACTGATCCTGTTCTTTGCCACCATACTGAGCACCCTCTCAGTATCGGTAAACCAGCTGGATGAGCTGGAAGCTAACCAGATAACCCTGTATGTAACCATGCCCACCGGATCTACCCTGGAAACCACCGATGCTTTGGTGGCCGGAATGGAAGAGGCCTTGATGAAGATTGAAGAACGAGACGAGGTGGTTTCAAGGATCGAAGAGGAGGAAGCTACTATCACCCTCCTGCTACAGGAAGATTATCGGAAAATAAATAATCGTTCCTTTGGCCAGATCCAGTCAGAGGCCTATGAGATGGTCAAGGATATGCCCGCCTCCGACATCAGCCTGACTGCCTCCTCAGGAGTAGGAGGGATGGGTGGCGGAAGCGGAGGTGGAGGTGCAGGTGGTGAAGCAGGTTTCCAGGAGCTGCTGGGAATCGGTGAGGATGAAGAGTATATTGTATTGAAAGGACAGGACTTTCGCCTGATGGTGGAGGTTGCCGAAGATCTGCAGTCTTACCTGGATGAACTGGATAACATCTCATCGGCCAGGGTTTCGGTGCGGGAGAATCAACCTGAGGTGCACCTTGATTTTAACTCCCTAATTATGAATCGTTATGGCATCACGAGAAACCAGGTCATGGGCGAGCTGAATACTTTCCAGAGTGAGATCAGTTCTGGGGTGAATTTTAAGCAGGACGATGAAGAGTATGAAATCATCATCAAGTACAACGATGCAGAAGAGGAGGGAGTGGACCAGGACATGCGACTGAGGGATCTGGAAACCCTGGAAATCCCTGATAGTGACGACGAGTCCCTGTTTGAACTCCAGCAAATTTCAGAGATCTATTTTGCCAGTGGTTTGCGCGATATTTCCAGGGTCAACCAGGAAAAGCAGGTTGAACTGCGTTACCAGTACAATGAGGATGTTTACGACTCCAATGAACTGCTGGAGTATGCCCGGAGCGAAATCGAAGATCTTATTCAGAATGCCAACATCCCCGCCGGCGTAGCCGTGGAATTGGTGCAGGAAGATTCGGGACTGGACGAGTTCAAGAACATCTTCCTGATCGCCATGATCCTGGTTTACATGATTCTGGCGGCCATATTTGAATCTTTTGTCACTCCCTTTGTGCTGCTGTTTTCCATCCCCCTGGCTGCCATTGGCTCCTTTTTCCTTCTGACCGTAACCGGGGAGTCTCTTTTCAATGCCAATACCATCATGGGATTCCTGATCCTGCTAGGAGTAGTAGTCAATAATGGGATCATTTTAATTGATTTCATCAATGAGCTGCGAAGAAGGGGCTACCGGAAAACCCGGGCCATCATGGAGGCTGGACTCTCCAGGGTTCGCCCCATACTGATCACAGCCGTTACTACCTGTGCAGCCATGATCCCACTGGCCCTTGGGAACGCTGAATATGTGGAAGCCATTGGCCCTCCCTTTGCCATCACGGTGATCGGGGGACTCAGCCTGAGCACCCTGCTAACACTGGTATACATCCCCATGCTTTACAACGGCATAGAACAATCCCTTGCCTGGATCAGGAGCCTCTCATTGGTGGTGAAAATTTTCCTCTTGCTCCTGGTCATGGCTGGGATGGCCCTGGTATATTTCTACGTCCAGACTTTTGTATGGAAACTGGCAGGCGGACTTCTGGTCATTGTCGGAATACCAGTAAGCTGGTGGTTTATCTCCAGCAGTCTTCGAAAGGCCACCGAACGAATCATCGATGAAGATGCATCCATCCGGATCCAGGTCTCCAACCTGGTCAAGGTCTATGGAAGAGATTCCAAGACCTCCAGGGACTTCAAGGCTGGTAAGAAAATGGCTGCCCTGGCAAAACAGGCTGGCATGGCCATGAAACCTAGACTGGAAGCGCTTATCTGGCAGGTTCCCCTGCTGGGATTCCTGGTCTACTTTGCCTGGTTCTACCTGGTGGGTGGATTCTGGCAGCTCTTCTCTTCGGCGGTAGCATATTTTTACCTCCTGGCCATCATCCAGGAATTCAGTCGGATCACCCAACGAAAAATCCTTCGCCTGTTCACGCAGCTGTTCAGGTATGCTGCTCCGCTGGCAGTGCTGGTGATCTTCCAGTCCCGTTGGGATCACCTGTCGCTTACCCTGATAGCCGGTATAGCCTGGTACTTAGCCGTAATCATGGTCAGGGTATCGTTCAGGGTAAAACAAAGCGGATTTGATTTGAAAAAGATACGGCCCCTGCTCCGTTGGTTCTACTGGTTTGTTTCTGTCCTTCCGGTTCTGGGTAAGGAAAAGGAACAATTCAAGGCTCTGAAAGGGGTCTCCCTGGAGATTGGTACAGGGATGTTTGGTTTGCTGGGTCCCAATGGTGCCGGTAAATCGACCATGATCCGCATCATCTGCGGAATCCTGGAGCAGAGTTATGGCAAAATCTGGATCAATGGAATCGATACCCAGGAAAAACGGGAAGAGCTTCAGGGACTTATCGGCTACCTTCCCCAGGAGTTTGGTATGTATGAGAACATGTCGTCCTATGCCTACCTGGATTACCAGGCCATGCTGAAAGGGATCACCAATAGCCAGGCACGTACCAAACGTATCAGGGAAGTTCTGGAGTCGGTCCATATGTGGGACGAGAGGCATAAAAAGATAGGAGCATACTCTGGAGGCATGAAGCAGCGAATTGGCATTGCCCAGGTGCTTCTGCACCTGCCACGCATTCTGGTAGTGGATGAGCCTACCGCAGGACT
>SPBY01000112.1 GCA_004525825.1 Bacteroidia bacterium | reverse complement strand
TCTGACTTAATCAGGCTGTGTAGGCTCTTCGGATTTGCTTTTTACCCAAGTGGATCCGGCTTTTTACTGTTCCGATGGGAATGTTCATCTTTTGGGCGATCTCTTTATAGGAAAAACCTGCAAGAAATAGCAATATCGGTTCTGCGTAGGTACCGGGTAGCAGCCTGATAATCTCATGAAGCTCTTTATTGATCAACTGTTCGTCAGGCAAAGCATCAGATCCCTCTCCCGATTTTTCGCAATAGGTATACAATTCATCTGTATCGTAGATTAGCTGCCTGAAGTGACTGCTTCGCAGGTAGTTGATATAGGTATTTTTAAGAATGGTATATAGCCAGGCCCTGATGTGGTCGTTGTTGTGAAGCCGGTTGCGGTTCTTCAGGGCTTTGAAACTGGTTTCCTGTACGAGGTCCAGGGCATCCTCCCGGTCCTCTGTCAGCTGCAGGGCATAGTAGTATAGTTGTTCCTGCAGTTTGATCAGATCATAGGTGAAATAATCTGAATCGAAACCATGTTCTCCGACATCCATAGTCTGAGATAGTTAGGTTCAAGAAAATTACGAAAAAAAGCAATACGATTCAACTTGCTAAATTGGAATAGTTTTCTCACTTTTAGGCCACATAGATTTCAGTGATTTTCACCAAAAATTCAATACAATGACGAAGAAAATTTCATTTATTTTAGTAGCAGGCTTGCTGATGATGTCTTTCTGCAGTGGATTGCATGCACAAAACACCTTGACTGACCAGGAGAAACAAGAGGGTTTTGTACTGCTTTTTGACGGAAGCAGCAGTGAGGGCTGGCGCGGTTACAAGAAAGACGTCTTTCCGGGAAAGTGGGTCATTGAAGATGGCACCCTTCATTTTAACCCCGAGGCAGATGGTAAAGGGGGTGATATTATTTTTGACAAGAAGTTCTCCAATTTTCATTTTAAGATCGACTGGAAGATCGCTGAAGGAGGAAATTCAGGAATTTTCTACCTGGGCGCAGAAAATGATAAGTTCAGGGCAATTTACGCCACGGCCCCTGAGATGCAGGTACTGGATAATGAAAAGCATCCCGATGCCAAATTGGGGAAGGATGGAAACCGCAAGTCCGGATCGCTGTATGACCTGATCCCTGCCGTTCCCCAGAACTCCAAAGGTGCTGAGCAGTGGAACAGCGCCGAAGTGATTATCAAGGATGGTCACGTGATCCATATGCAAAACGGGGTGAAAGTAGTTGAGTATCAGATTGGGACTCCGGAGTGGAAGGAACTGGTGGCCGGATCCAAATTTCCCGGTATAAATCCCGATTGGGCGAATCTGCAAAAAGAAGGTTATATAGGTATGCAGGACCATGGCAACCATGTTTGGTTCAGGAATATTAAGATTAAGGAACTTTAAATTTGAGATGATGCAAAATAGAAGAACATTTATGAAGAGTGCAGCCCTGGCTACTGCAGCGATTTCGGCCGGCCAGTTTGTCCATGGAAAACAGAGCCAATTCAACCCTTTCCCGGCCGTGGGAGAAGAGGATGAGCTCTTTTTCAAGATTTCATTGGCCCAGTGGTCCCTGAACGCGAAATTCCGGGGAAAAACAAAGGAATTGGAGAACCTGGATTTCCCGGCTTACTCGAAGGACAAGTTTGGAATTCAAAATGTTGAATATGTGGACCAGTTCTTCCCCTCCTCGGACAAGGAGTATATCAAAGAACTTCTTAAACGTACCGAGGACATAGGTGTGAGGAATGTACTGCTTATGATCGATACTGCCGGATCCCTGGGTGATCTGGATGAGGTAAAAAGAATAGCTTCTGTGGAGAAACACTACCAGTGGGTGGAAGCTGCTGAGATACTGGGTTGTCATGCCATTCGTGTGAATGCCCGCGGAAGAGGATCTGACCTGGATGTGGCCCATGCCACCACCAAAAGCCTGATTACCTTAGGTCAGTTCGCTGCCGATTATGGAATCAGTGTGATCGTGGAGAACCATGGAGGTCCTTCCTCCAGGGCCAGCTGGCTGACTTCGGTGATTCGTAATACCGGAATGATCAATTGCGGCGTGCTTCCCGATTTCGGGAACTTCATCATCGACCAAAAGCCGGGTGGGGAGAGATACGACCTTTACCAGGGCATGAAGGAGCTGATGCCCCTGGCCAAGGGAGTCAGCGCCAAATCTCACAATTTTGATGAGGAGGGCAATGAGGTGGATAAAGACTTCTACAGGCTGCTGAAGATTGTCAAGGATTCAGGATTCCGGGGATACATAGGAATCGAATATGAGGGAAGTACCCTGAGTGCGGACGAGGGGATTATTGCTACCAGAAACCTGCTGATCAAAGCTGGGAAAGCTGTGATGGCGGAGGAGGCCTGATTACCTGTTTTTCAGGTAGATCTCAATATTGCGGGCAATCTTTTCCAGGAGAAGCTCCCGGGACTCCTTTGAGGCCCAGGCCATATGCGGAGTGATCAGGATCTTTTCCTTATCAAATAGTTTAAGCATCGGGTTGTCGGCGTTGATGGGCTCCTGCTCCATCACGTCGATACCTGCTGCACCAATGAGGTTTTCGTTAAGTGCCCTTGCAAGATCCTTCTCGTTGATGATTCCACCCCTGCCCAGGTTCAGAAGAATAGCACAGGGTCGCATCAATTTCATTTTATCGTAGGTGATCAGATTGCGGGTCTGGGTATTCAGTGGGGCATGAATGGAGACCACATCAGAGCTTTTTAACAGGTCATCCAGTTCAAAGCGCTTGAAAGAGATGTGGTTGTTACGCCCGGTGGTCGAGTAAAAGATCACTTCCATTCCAAAGGATTCGGCAATGCGCGCTACCTGCCTGCCGATGGTTCCTAGTCCAATGATCCCCATTCTCTTTCCTTTCAGCTCCCAGAAAGGCTGATTGTGGTGAGTAAATGACGTGCTCCTTGAGTAAGCTCCGCTCTTTACATAGGTATCATAGTAGTAGGGCTTATTAACCAGATATAGCAGCATGGTAAAGGTGAGCTGTGCCACAGAATCGGTGGAATAACCGGCCACGTTTTTAACCTCAATTCCATTGTTCCCGGTATAATTCAGGTCCACATTATTTATGCCGGTGGCAGCCACACAAATCAGCTTCAGTTCGGGAAGCTGCTTCATAATGGCTTCGGTCATCTGAACCTTATTCACAATTACAATCTCTTTGCCCTTGCATCTTTCGACCACCTGGTCAGGTTTCGAGGATTCAAACACCTCAAGGGTTCCCAGTTTGGAAAGAAGTTTCATGTTATCCACTTTTCCAATGGTTTCCTGGTCGAGAAATACGATTTTAGTCATGCGTCAGTATATATGTCCAGTAAACACCTGTTTTTTGAATTGGTTCAATGCGTCACAATATATCACAGATAGATTGGTTAAGGTTTGTTAAATCCTGCTCTATCCGGAATAATTTGGATAATTTTAATTTCATGTCACACCGGAATTTTCTCCTGGCACTTGTAGCCCTGCTTTTTTTCATTACAGAACTGCAGGCACAGTCGCCCGATACAGTTCTGAACCTTTCCGGCATCATCTATGATGAGTTATTTATCCCTATTCCCGCCACCCATGTCATCAACATAAATAGCCACCGGGGTGATGTGTGCGATACCCTTGGTATTTTTCTACTGCAGGTACATGCTTCAGATACCCTATTGATCCGCAACATCGCTTTCAGGGATACCCTGGTAGCGGTAACTTCATTCGTACGGAACAGGTACATTATTCTGCAGAGGAAGTTGTATCCTCTGAAGGAAGCAAAGGTCTTTGTCTGGGGATCCAGTTATGACGATTTTAAAGAGGCGTTCATTGAAATGCCTATGCAGCAAACACTTGGAGCATCCATGGGTTTTCCTCAGCAAGATCCTGAATATGTTCCGATGGAGATGGACGAAAAAGCTGTTAAGAGTGCAGCGCTCCTGTTTACCTCTCCCATCACTTTCTTTTACCAAAATTTCAACAAACAGGCAAAGTCGGCCCGAAAAGTTTACTGGTTAGAAAAGAACCGGGAGAAGCTTGAAATCTTTGAAGGGATCGTTAACGGAGAGAACCTTTCCGAGATATCCGGTTTGTCCGGTCCCAAGCTGCTGGAGTTCCAGTCTTTCCTCGTAGAGAGAATGGTATGTAATTTCAACTGCACTGAGCTTGCCATTTACAAGGAAATACATGGTCTCTGGACGGTTTTCCAGGAGCTGGATGAAAAGGGAATGCTGAAGAGCAATGAAAAAAGGCAAGAGTAGTTTCCCACTCTTCCCTTACATCTTTTGACTTTATAGACTTTAAGGGCTTATACGATTTGTTCTGTATCCTTATCCCAGAATATGGTTCTATTCTCTCTGTGTGCCTTGATGCCCATGGCAGCAGCCACTCCCTCTTCGAAGGCCTGATCAATGTTGCAGCTGGGCTGTGTGCCTTCGCGGATGGACTGGATCCATTCTGCGATATGCAGGTGAGTGGTATCCACCCTGCGTCCACCCCGGTAAGTATAAAGCAAGCCTCTGGATGCAAAATACTGTTCAGTGGCGGAGGCTACCGTGTCCACATTCTTGCGACCCGGGATATAGGTATAGATGGGAAGCTCGGGATCGATCAGTCCGCTCTCAATCTTCTCCTTGTACCTGGTACTCTCCCTGTCAGCATAAATGGTCAGAGAATTTCCCAATTTCAAGGAACCATCGTGGCCCATGATGGTCTTTCCCCGGTCTTGGTTGCTGGCCAGTGTTGCGCTGTAAAGAATGCTGAAATCCTGGTCGGGATATTCCAGTACTGCGTTCCATACATCAGGAACCTCCCTGATCTCATTCACATAATGACCTTTGGCCTTATCCTTATAGAAGTAAACCCCTCCCGAAGCTGAGGCAGAAGCTGGTATGCCCATGCCAAGAATCTGGTTGATGGCATCGAATTCATGGGTTAACAAGTCACCCGATAGTCCGGTTCCATAATCCCACCAGCATCTCCAACGGAAGAAACGTTCCGGACTCCATGGGTGTTTGACCGGACAGGGTTCTTCAAACTGGGTCCAGTCCACCGTTTGCTCATTGGCATCGGGGTGAATGTCATAGACCCAGGCTCCGTTGGGGGAGTTCCGGTTGGTGCAGACTTCAATCAGATTGATCTTTCCAATGAGCTTCTTGTCGATGGCTTCCTTGGCCTTGATGTAACTTTCCGTCTGCCGTCCCTGGTGACCCAGCTGGTAGACAATGCCGCTGGATTTAACGGCATCACGAATCAAATAGGTTTCGTCCATGGTCAGGCTAAAACCTTTTTCTGCATAGACATGTTTCCCGGCCTTGGCAGCATCGATGGTCATCTGGGCGTGCCAGTGGTCCGGCGAAGCAATGATTACCGCATCAATTTCGTCAGAATCAAGCATCTCTCTGTAGTTCCGGTAACGTTTGGCAGCCGGTCCCATTTTTCCATCACTGCTTTCCCTGCCTATGTTGGCAGCTGCAGAAAGTCCATCCTCGGCATGTACATCAAAGAGGTCGCAAACGCCGGTGATCCGGATGTTCAGGTCGTCCTGTTCCAGGAAATCGGAATACCTTTTGTTATTGGAATCCTTGGCCGCATCATCTTTCCATCCCTGGACGGTTTTTGGAGGAGCAAAGCCTGCAGCTTTCATCAGCTGGGTTCCCCTGATTCCAAATCCTATGATTCCTATCCGGAGGGTGTCTCCATCATGTTTGTAGGGAGTATATTCAAGATTCTCTGAGCTCATATTGAGCTCTTTGGCCAATTTGTGACTTCGGATATGGTCCTGTCTTGTCTTTCTCCAGGTTCCGTATGCCATGGCCCCCAGCACAGGGACAGTGGCCAGACCTTTGATCACATCCCGTCGGTTCATTTTGCTGCCGCCTGTATTTTTTTCTTTATCGCTCATATCAGTCTTATCTACTTCTTGTTAAACAGAAACCGGTCCATTCCGATGATTTTCCAGGTTGGGAAGAGTATCACCACCCAAAGAGTAAGAAGTTCAATCAGGTTCTTATTCACCCACAGGTAACTTCCTTCGGTGGGCATCGCATAGGACACTCCGATTATGGCCGGATGTGAGAGATAGTAAAATGCAAGCAGGATGATCCCCGAGATTGCAGCCACCCTTGTAAAGAGTCCCACGATCAGACCAGCGCCTATGAGGATCAGTCCCCACACGTTAATAAAATCCATCACATTCAGTACGACAGCATTTCCAGCCATTGCATGAAACAGACCTTCAAAAAGACCTTTTGAATCCATTAGATATCCAAGGGAGGACCAGTTGGGATTAAGTAGTTTGACAATTCCTTCATATAGTAAGTGCCAGCCAATCGCAACTCGCAGGATCACAAGGGACCACAATTGCCATTTTGAGTAGGTTATATCTTTCATCATTTTCTTGGTTTATTGGGGCAAAACGTTAAATGGAAAAAGCGAATTTAATAATTCTTGAATTAATTATTGTATACTTTTTACACAATATACTCATGAAGCCTGATTTTTTGCATTCAGGTACTTGCCAATGAGAAAAGCCATGATAATTACCAGGTAAAGCTGTCCGAACAATGCGGTGAAGGTGGCCAGCGACCTGGCGAGAGGAGTAAGGGGGAGGATATCGCCGTATCCAAGGGTAGTAAGGGTTACAAATCCGTAGTATAGAAAGGTGGAAAAAATGTTCGCTTCATCACCTGCCAGATTGAAGCTGTCGGGGACAGTCAGATCCAGGATGATAAACAGCATGGAGAGCGAAAGTCCGATCAGCAGATAGCTGTTGACGGCACACAAGAGGGTAGAGCTGCTAACATTAGTTGATCCTGCCACATGTGTGATCAATGCTATGGTAATCAGAACAAAAAATATTGTATTCAGTGAAAAGGTGAGATAGGCAAGAGAATCCGATTCGGAAAGAAACAAGCCCAGAACGGTCACTCCAATTACTACGGTGGCAAACGAAAGCAGGATCCTGAACATTGAGCTGGAAAAATCGGCTGCAAACAATCCGGATACCACAACCAGACCAAGCAAAATTCTTGAGAGAAGGGGAATATCCAGAGGGATGACAGGCATCAGGAATATTAATACCGACAGTGCAATCAAGAGTACAATATTTGTTTTTAGCAAACTCTTCTGCCTGCCAGGACCTGATCTGATCAGATCCATATGTTTTTTTGCAGCAAATTTGCCCATCGGATTCAGATTTTTTTTTCAATGCTTAACAGGTTTTTGTTACCCATACGCTGGTAAGACATCTTGTTGGAGAAGGTTTGTACCAGCGTAAGTCCCATACCGCCCGATTCTATCTGGGCCGGATCTCTGAGAGGGTCTTCACAATATTCCAAAGGATTGAAGGCAATTCCGTCATCGATGATCTCAATTTCGATGATATTTTCAATCCTGTTTATCCTGATTTCAATGATGTGTTCAAGCTGATCCTCATAAGCGAACCTCACTATGTTTGAAAATAATTCTTCCACTATCACCCCGATCTGCCTCATCTTCGATTTTGGAATCTTCCAGGCATCCTCCAGCATCCCCATATCCTTTCTTATTTTGGGAATTTCATTTATTTCGGAACGGTATTGAAAGTTTTGCTCCATCTTATTGTTCTCTGATAAACTCCACCGGGTTTATTTTTGCCAGGCGAAGAGTATGGTAAAATACGGAAATCCAGCTAAAAAGTATCAATATGGCAGCACAGGCAGGAAATATCCAGAACGGTATATCGCATCTGTACTTAAAATTGCGCAGCCATCTCTCAATGAGAAAAAGTGAAACCGGAACAGATAAAGCTGAAGAGATTAGGGCAAGCCACAGGTAGTACAGGAATTCAGGAAGCATGACCTGGTGGAGTCTGGCTCCATGGATTTTTTTCAGGGTGGCCGATTTGATCCTCTTCTGCATGAAGAATCCACTCAGGGCAAAAAGGCCCAGGCCGGAAATGAGAATGGAAAGAACACTGAAAATAAGCAATAGCCTGATCTGGATTAATTCAGATTCATAGAGTTGTTCAATGAGCGTGGTGGAAAAATCGTACTCCAGCGGGTAGGAGGGGAAGAGATCGTCCCATACCATTCGTAAATGCTCCAGGGCCGGCTCAGGATTTCCAGCAGGAAGAATGGAGAAACACATGAGCCAGTAATACTTGGGAAAGATGACCATGGGTGAAATTTCATAATCGAGTCCCGAAAGGTGAAAATCTTTAACGATCCCGGTGATGGGTCCCGGCCAGATCAATCCCTCATAGGAGAAATGCAGGGTCAGCTCTTTTCCCACAAGCTCCTCCGGATGGTCGGTTAGCATGCTGGCAGCGGTTTCATTCAATACAAAGTACTCAATGGAG
>SPBY01000713.1 GCA_004525825.1 Bacteroidia bacterium | reverse complement strand
TTCGCATACGCAGCCTCCGAAAAAATGGGCCGATACCTGCACCGCCGGAACCGATACAGTAATGCGCTGATCAATGGCAGTCAGAATAAAAGTCTGGGTTCCTCCCCCCGATCCCCCAGTCATCCCAATCCGGGCAGGATCCACATCAGGCCTGGAAAGCAGGTACTCAAGCACCCTTTTGCTGTTGTAGGTTTGCAGCACCAATGCGATGGGAATCTTGTGAATCACCTGGTGGGATTCGCCGTAACCCACCATGTCGTAGGCAAAGACAATGGCCCCCATCCTGGCCAGGGCGGCACTCCGGATCTGCACATCCGCCGTAAACCGTTTGTCCGCAGCGTGGCCGTGCGGGCAAAGCACAGCTGCGTTCTTCTCTGTGGGCGAAGCAGGAGTATAGAGGTTCCCGGTGATCCAGAATCCGGGAAAACTTTCAATGGCGATGTTCTCCACCACGTAACCATCCATCTCTCGACGGCCATGGATCACTGGATTGAATTCGCCGTCACTGACTGGCATCTTCTCCAACTGCATTCCTTCAATAATACCCTTCCTGATCATGTTAGCCCGTTCCTCCCAGGATTCACGATCATCCCACTCTGAGGCAAAGGACTTCATCATCAGGTTGGCATCATCCTCGGACCAGTATGCGCCCATACAAAGCAGGGGCTCCTGTGCGGAAGCTGGATGGAACATCAGGAAGAACAGGACAATGAGAAGTGGTCTAAGGAGATGTTGAGTTGGTGTCATCAGATTGTTTTACAGGTGAATTAAAGTGCATAAAAGAACAGGAAGCCCATGCCAAAATTGAACCCGGCATGAGTAAGAATGGCACCCGCTATGGGGCCGCTTTCCCTCCTCACCCGGTTGAATACCATGCAGGTGAGAAACATGCTGCCTACCCATAACAGGGAAGGCAGTGGAAGGAATTTCCAGCCCCCGGCTACGTAAATGATTCCGAAATGGGCCAGGTGGGTAAGGGCAAAGGCAGCGCTGTCTATCACAGAGGCTTTCCGTTCGCCCAGACGCTCCCTGAAAGCCTGGTGCACCACACCCCGGTAGAAGCGTTCTTCCCCAATGGGGCTGAAGGTCATAATAATGATCATGTATATCAGGAAATAGACCCCCGATTCACTGTCGGTGTTGGCCAGGGATGCGATGTACACAAAAGGATTTGAGATTTCCAGTCCAAAGGCAAGCCTGGTGATGGCAAAGAGCAGCAGGCACATGCCGCAACCCAGCAGGACTCCCCACACCAGCCACCAGGGTTGAGTGCTTTTTTTGAGACCCATCTCCTGCCTTCCCGCTTTCCTGAGAAATAGCAGGGGAGTAAAAAACATGAGGGTAAATACAATGGACACCCATTGGGATTGTCCGCTTGCATAGGACTTGAGCACCAGAATAAACCTGGGAATCCCGAACAGGAGGACCAGGAAGAGGCCCAGTACCCACTTATTGGGAAATATTCTGTCCCAGGCTTTGTGGTAGAGTGAAGGCGATTGCATGCATTGAAGATAAGGAAAATGGATAAATATTGTCTTCAGTGAAAGAAGACTTGAAAAACGCTTTCAGAAGGCTTTTTTAAGGATATCCTTGCATATTGCGCCAAAGCCTTTAATCACCATCTATATACACTTAGTCACCATATAAGTAAAACTGGTCACTATAATTTCAGGATTTCGTAACGAAATCGCAACTCAACACACTTGTTTGCGTATACATGAGTCGAGTACCAAAATGCAACGGAATGCCTGATTGTCTGGTCAATAAGTAAGAGTAAGACTTCTGATGAAATGAAAAGGACTTTTGCGATATTTGTGATACTATATAGTTTTGGCCTGTTTGTATCTGGCCAGAACCTTGTTCAGAATCCCAGCTTTGAAAATCTACCCAACTGGGACGCTCATTGGGTCCTCTCCCTGACGAATCCATCTACTCCCACTGCTGTGGCCACCCGGGTCACCACCGATGCCCATGAAGGTATCACCTCTGTGGAGTTAAGCAATACCTTAGATAAGGAATGGACCTATTTCTATACC
>SPBY01000167.1 GCA_004525825.1 Bacteroidia bacterium | reverse complement strand
CTGCCCGCCCTGACCAGCGAACAGGGCACGGATTACAGCTACCAGGAACTGGAGCTGGCCGCCAGGCACACTGCGGTAATGCTTATAAGTGCAGGAATCGGTAAAGGAGACAAAGTTGCCATCCTCAGTGAGAACAGTCCCCACTGGGTGATCACCTATTTCGGGATTCTGGCCACCGGGGCCACCACGGTTCCTATCCTGCCCGATTTTCAGGGACCTGAAGTAATTTCCATCCTGGAACATTCCGAAGCCAAAGCTCTCTTTGTCTCCGGGAAACTGCTTTCCCGGCTCAATGCAGGTCTGCCTCCGGCAGTGGAGATGGTATTCAATACCGATGATTTCCAGATGCTGGATGTTAAAAAAGGAGAATTAACCCTAACTGCCGGTACTCCGGGCGAACTTAAAAAACTGGTGGCAGATTCCCGTTCATTGGGAAAAGGGGAAGGCCTCTACCAGGCAGAAGAAGATGACCTGGCTTCCATCATTTATACCTCCGGCACCACCGGCAGGTCCAAAGGGGTAATGCTCACTCACCAAAATATTTTGAGCAACGCCAAAAGTTCCTGGACCGTCCACGCGGTGATGGAGACCGACCGTTTCCTCTCCATGCTACCTCTGGCACACAGCTATGAATGCACTATCGGAATGATGGTCCCCCTGCTCAACGGGGCACAGATACACTACATTGACAGGGCCCCCACACCCTCTTACCTGAAACCCATTTTGCAGAAAGTGCGACCCACCACTATGCTGACTGTCCCCCTGATCATTGAGAAGATCTACCGGGCATCCATAAGGCCTGCTCTGAGCAAATCTCCAGCCATTCGCATGCTGATGAAAGCAGGTTTCACACGGAAGATACTCAGCAAAGCTGCAACGGGTAAACTGATGAAGTTTTTTGGGGGTCAGATTCGTTTCTTTGGTGTGGGAGGTGCTCCACTGGCTCCCGACGTGGAGAAATTCCTGATCGAAGGGAAATTTCCTTATGCCATTGGCTACGGACTCACGGAGACTTCCCCCATGATCTCCGGATTTGGTCCGGCCGATGCGGTATTCAAATCGGTGGGCTCTGTCATGGACGGAATCAAGGTTAAAATCGAGAATCCCGATCCCGTGACCCAGGAGGGAGAGATTGTGGTCAGCGGAACCAACGTCATGCAAGGATATTATAAGGACAAAGAGAAGACAGCCGAAGTATTTACAGAGGATGGCTTTTTCCGCACGGGTGATCTGGGATACAGGGACAAGAATGGAATCCTCTTTATCCGGGGAAGATCCAAAAACATGATCCTGGGATCCAACGGGGAGAATATCTACCCCGAGGAGATCGAAGCGGTGCTCAACAGCCGGGAGATTGTCAGCGAATCGCTGGTGTTGGAGTACAAAGGAAAACTGGTGGCCAGGGTTCACCTGAATCTGGAAGTGATGGAAATGCTGGAAGAGCGCATCAAACACTTGAAAGAGAACGCTTCCGAATTTCAAAAGCAACTGCAAATCAAGGCAGATGAATTGCTCTCAGAACTGATGACCCAGGTGAACCAGACTGTGGCACGGAATTCGAAGTTGCAGATGATCATCCTGCAGGAGCAGCCTTTCGAAAAGACCCCTACCCTGAAAATCAAGCGCTTCCTCTACAACAAGATCGTTCCTGCCTGATCAGACATTGGAAAGCAGGTTATCCAGATTCTCAAAGCGGGTTTGGTAATCCTCTATGGACCGGACAATCAGGTCCATGGCTTCCTCCCTGCCGTACACATGGGTAATTTCCACATCGGCCGGGTTCCCCGGAAGGTCCTTGTAGGTCAGAAAATAGTGCCTTAAGCGATTGATCACCTTCTGGGGCAGATCCGATATTTCACGGTAATCCTCATAGAGGGCATCGTTGTTCATCACGGCAATGAGTTTGTCATCGGCCTGGTTGTTATCGATCATCCGGAATCCACCAATGGGTCTGGCCCTGACCAGGATATCGCCATGGGATATCTGCTTCTCGGTGAGCACACAAATGTCCAAGGGATCGGAATCACCCACAATCTGCTCATTTCCAGTCTTTTCCCGACTCAGATCAGCCACACGGTCACCGCTGAAGGTTTGTGGTATAAAGCCATAAAGTGCAGGTACTGAATTGGAATACTTCTGGGGCCGGTCAATTTTAAGATAACCGGTTACCTTATCAACTTCATATTTCACTGTATCGGTGGGGACCATCTCAATGAAACTCATCACCACTTCGGGTGCATCCGGACCAATCTCTACGCCGTGCCAGGGGTGACTTTTGTATCGCAATCCCATGAGCCTTCCGATGGGATCCATTAATTTATTTGCCATAATTTTACTCGTTGCACTCGTGTTAGTAAGATCGCTGCGCGATCGTTAGTGCTTAGTCATTCAGAAGGGGGGCCAGTTTCTCCAGTTCCATTACACGGCTTCCTTTCACCAGCACAAGATAACCCTCGGGTGGGTCCTTGGCCAGATACTGTTCCAGCTCTTTTCTCTCCCTGAAAACACTTGTGGAAGAAGAAGGTTCACAGACCTGGTAAAAGTTTGGTCCCGCCAGCAAAACACGGTCTACCTCCAGGGATCCAATCCATTCCACCAGTTCTTTATGCTCCTTAAGTGAGGCATCGCCCAGTTCGGCCATATCGCCAAGAACCAGCATGGTAGGAGACGACGCATAAGTGAGTAAGGAGCCTATGGCTTCTCGCATGCTGCTTGGATTGGCGTTGTAGGAATCGAGAACCACCCTGTTCCTGTTTCCTTCCAACAGTTGTGATCGTTGGTTAAGGGGCCTGTAAGTTGCCAGTGCGGAAGCAATTTCGCCGGATGGAACACCAAAATACAATCCCACTCCGGCTGCCAGAACCATGTTTTGAAGGTTATAGGATCCCACCAGTCCTGTATTTAATAGATGAACTTCCTCCCCAAGGGTCAGCTTCACTTCCAGGCAGGGAGACTGCCCGATTAGCTCCGCATCGACTGGCAGGTCTCCACCGGGTCCGATGACCAGGGTGTTTGTCCCGGAATCTAAGGCTTTTTGCAGCAAGAGCCCATCGCTGCCGTCGACCAGGGCTTTCCCTTCATGTGCAGCCAGGAAGTCATAGAGTTCCCCCTTGGCATCTAAGACTCCCTGCAAAGAACCAAAGCCCTCCAGGTGCGCCTTTCCCACATTGGTAATCACTCCCGCTTCGGGGAGCGCAATGGCGGCCAGTTCAGCAATCTCACCGGCATGATTGGCGCCCATCTCCACCACAGCCACCTCTTCATCTTTCATGGACAAGAGGGTAAGTGGCACCCCTATGTGGTTGTTCAGGTTCCCCCTGGTGGAGGCAACACGGTATTTCCGGGAAAGTACAGCGGCCATCAGCTCCTTGGTGGTGGTCTTTCCGTTGCTTCCGGTGATGGCCACCAGCCGGGGATTTACCCGCTCCCGATGATACCTGGCCAGCTTCTGCAACAAAAGTAATGGGGAGGGAACAAATATCACCCCTGGCCTGTCCTTCAGCTCCTTACGATCGGTGATGGCCAGCCTGCAGCCAAGCTTCAGGGCATCTTCCACAAAGCTGTTTCCATCAAACTGATCTCCTTTTAGTGCAAAGAAGATGGAATTGCTAAGCTCTGCCCGGGTATCTGTGCATATGCCGGCCGATTGGAGGAAGAGCTCGTAAATCTGTTCCGTCGACATCCTGTATCTGGGATAAAAAAACAGAGGCTGTTTCTTCTCAGAAACAGCCTCCTGGTATGGTCATTGGTTCAAATCTTTAAAATCCAGTGGGTGTTCCTACACGAATCATGGCGCAGCGGAATCCAAGATCATCTCTCGATTCAGTTTCAATCAGGTACCTCCGTTCGCCGGGACTCAGCCAGTAAGCCCTGTCCTTCCATGAACCTCCCTTGAAAACCCTGACCTGATCGTTCAGGAGGGATAACATTTCAGTTTCGTTGTTCACATACATGCTTCCGGATCCCTTGTACTCCTCTGTGGTCCTCTCACCAGCCTCGAATACCGACTCCTTGTCCCCATCCCTGTAGTTCCTGTAATCGGACTTGCGGTAGTTAAACCTGCCATCTGCATCCGCTTCCGAAATGGGCTCTCTTTGTAAGCGCCCCAGGCTGTCAATCTGCGGACTGCCATTGGCATCACTGACCAACTGGTCAAACTGGTTGCCCCTGAATGGCCTGAAAGATGAAACATCCTGGGACGACATGGCGCGGTAAACATCCTGCACCCACTCATTTACGTTTCCAGCCATGCAATAAAGACCATAATCGTTGGGCCAGTAGGACTTCACAGGAACAGTGATCGAACCAGCATCATTCAGGCTTCCGGCCATTCCCATCATGTCACCATTTCCCCTGACGAAATTGGCCATCATTTTACCCATGTTCCTGGGATCGGCGTTTCTTACATTGTGTCCGTTCCATGGAAAGGTCCTGCGCTCCCACAGAAGCTCATCAACCGTGTTACCCACCAGTCCAAGAGCAGCATATTCCCATTCTGCTTCAGTGGGAAGCCTGTACTTTGGCAAGAGGATCCCATCCTCCATGTTGATCAGACGTGCCTCCTGATTAGGATTCAGACTGGGTTGGGGATTGATGATATTGGGCGTATAAAGGCCATAAATGTAGGCCTCGGTATTGAAATTTCGTTCATCCTGCTGATCGGTCGACAACTCTATGTGACCCATGTCCACCAGGATCATCTCGTTCACCCTGTCTGTTCTCCAGATACAATAATCCTGAGCCTGCAGCCAGTTCACACCCACCACGGGGTATTCATTGAAGGAGGGGTGACGGTAATAGTATTCCACATAGGGTTCGTTAAAGGCCATGGGATCGCGCCATACCATTGTATCAGGCAAGGCCGCCTTAACCACCTGGTAATTGTTCATCCCGAACACACGGCTCAGCCAGTTGATATACTCCCTGTAGTCCACATTGCGAATCTCAGTGATATCCATGTAGAAGGAGCTGACGGTGACCCTGCGGGGCATGTTGTTCCACTCATACAGTATATCATCCTGCATTTTTCCCATGGTAAAAGTGCCACCTTCAATCAGGGTTAGGCCCGGACCAGTCTCCTGCTCTGCGGCAGTCTTGACTTCAAATCCACCATTGTCAGGATCGTTATAGGCCCAGCCAGTCGTAGTCGACTCTTTGCCTGATGAGGATACATCTTTTCCTTTACCACATCCCCATAGCATCAGACCAATAAGCATTACAGGAATCAGTCTCATCATCATTTTCATGGCTTCTTGTTTTTCAATTTTAAACTCGGCTAAAATAAATATTATAGATACTTCTACCAAAAGTAACTATATTTTAGGACTTTTTATTGCCCTGTGTTTCGTGGATTTATTAATGTTTTTCAATAATACCACCACCGATATTTCATGCGATCCCAAGGTTGGAATGTGCAAATCGGGTCGAGAGAGTTTCACATCGTAGCTGTATCGAACCCTGTACTGACCGTTTCCATAGCCTGCAGAGAAGATCAATGTACCAAATGAGAAAAGTAGATCTTGCCGGAACCAGAACCCGCCCACAAATCCTTTAAAAAGCACTTCCAATCCATAGTTTAACTGTTGATAAATATCCTGTTGAAAGAAAACCAGGTTGGGTGAAAGCTGTAGTGCCTCGGTTCCGAACCTCTTTTCATAGATCGGAATGATGGCTCAAATATGGGCTGTGTATTTTCTGGCCAGGCGGGAATTGGGATTGTCCTGAATGGTTGGATTGGGCTCCATCAAATGATGAGCTGCTATTCCCCCGTAAAAGTTCTTATAGAAAGCCCCGAATCCCACTGCAAAATCGGGATAGATTACCGAATAGTCGTAAAGTGTATTGCCAGGAGTTCCCAAAATATCGCTGGGAAGAACCAGATCGCTTGTTTTTCTGTTGCGGTGACCCACTGAGAGCTGGAATCCGCCGGTGACTGTCAACTCATGGCTTACCTTCAGATGATATGCATAGATGGCATCCAAAGACATGGTATTGATGATGCCTCCGCCCTGACGGTCATTGATTACATGAAATCCAATACCTCCGTGCAAGGGATCTAAATACTGGTCATAGGAGGCGTGATAGGTGGAATAGGGATCGACAGCTCCCGCCCACTGGTTCCGGTATCCCAGGTATATCTTGGTCGCACCCTCCAGGCCTGCCATGGCGGGATTCATGTAAAGCGGGTTGGCAAAGAACTGCGAAAATGCAGGGTCCTGCGCTGCCGCTCCCATGGAGAGGCTGGTCAGCACTCCTGCTGTCCACACCAAATACCTGTATTCCTTTGCAACCTTTCTCACCCTGTTCCGGTTCTTATATACAAATGCTAACAATATAACACTCTAACATTTTAACTTTCTAACAATCTAAACTCCCAACAAAACCCCCTTGCGCTTTGTTAGGATAACATAATATCAACGTCAAATACGACGTTTAAATATATATTTACCTTGCCGATGGCACATTTTTCATGAGAAAGCTCTTTTTCCTCATACTTCTTTACCCCACAATTTTGCTTTTTTCGCAAACTAAAAACATTGTCATTCAGTGGGATAGACAAGGTACCCGGCATTTCTTTCCACATGCATTAT
>SPBY01000442.1 GCA_004525825.1 Bacteroidia bacterium | reverse complement strand
TAATATTGGAGGTACCTGAACATGAAAACTGCAACTGTAAGTAAGCTATTCGCCGTGCTGGTGATCCTGGCACTTGGAACCCTTACGCCCACTCTGGCTCAAAACTCCGAAGCACAATTTCAACAAGGTTTAATCAAAGAGGAAGGCGAAGGATCTCTTCTGGAGGCCATAGAAATCTACGATGCTGTTGCAAAGAATGAATCAGCCGGCCGGTCATTGCAGGCTGAGGCTCTGTTACACATTGGGCTTTGTTACGAGAAGCTGGGCCGTACGGAGGCAGAAAAGACCTACCAGAACTTGATTAGTAATTTCCCGGATCAGACCGAAACTGTAAAGATTGCCAGGAAGAAGCTATCGCTGCTTTCACAATCGGCAAACGTCAGATATGAAGAGACCAGGGAGTTCAATATCCGAAAAGTCTGGGAAGGACCCCGAGATCTGCTGGGTGAAGTATCCCCGGATGGAAAGTACCTTTCCTATGTGGACTGGGATACCGGTGATCTTGCAATTTATGAGCTTTCCACTGGCAAAACCCGTCGTCTCACAGACAAAGGCTCCTGGGATGATTGTCAGGAATATGCAGAAGATTCACGCTGGTCGAACGACGGAAAGCACATTGTCTATACCTGGTGGAATGACAAGGAAATATACGAGTTACGCATGATCGGGCTTGATGGTTCCGCGGCCAAGGTCTTATACAGTAATGAGGAGGTAAACTATATGGTTCCCAGTGACTGGTCACCGGATGGCAGTCAAATCCTTGCCTGCATGTACTTTCAGGAAAACAGAATCCAGGCAGCTGGTTTGATAAATGTGGCTGATGGATCGATGCGGGTGCTAAAAACGCTTGAAGATTGGCCGGGAAAAATGTGTTTTTCCAAAGATGGAAGCTCCATTATATATGACCATCAACAGAAGGAAAACTCAAGTGTCCGTGATATTTACATGCTACCGTTAGATGGAAGCAATGAAATACCTCTGGTCAAAAATCCTGCCGATGATTTTTTCCTCGGGCTAGCACCAGATGGGGAAAGTATTCTGTTTTCGAGCGACCGAGATGGTACCATAAGCTTTTATATGATTCAGATTGAAGATGGAAAATCCAACGGAGATCCAAAGCTGGTAAAATCTGGTGTGGGACAGATTGATGTGTTGGGATTTACCCCGGAAGGTTCTTTCTACTATCATATTGAACAAAATTTAAATGATATTTATACGGCTGAGCTGGATCCTGAAAGCGGAAGTATTATTTCGCCGTTGGCAAAAATGGTAACAAGGTTCCTGGGGAATAATAAAGAACCCGACTACTCGCCCAACGGAAAGCAATTGGCATATATAAGTGTGATCCAACCCTCAGCCTCCAATATCAATTTCAACCAAGGCGCTGGTAATGTACTGATTATTAGATCCATTGATACTTATCAGGAACGAAAAATCATTCCTGACCTCCCACGGATGGGCTTTCCTCGCTGGTCGCCTGACGGCAAGTCTATTATGGTAGGGGCATGGGATGAAAATAGTTCCATGAGCTTTCACCAGATTGATGCAGAGACCGGTCAAATGAAAACCATCCTTTCTTCTGATAAGGTTATAAGGTTTTTTGGCCGGCACGAATGGTCTCCTGACGGAAGTACTTTATATTATGGGCTTCTCACCAATAATTTTAGAAATAGTCAAATCATGTCCAGGGATCTTGAAAGTGGGGAAGTTAAAATGATCTATGAGTCGAAGGATATATTGAATCTGTCACTTTCACCCGATGGTCATTGGCTGGCCATAATTTCAAGGTCCAAGTCAGCGCCAAATTGGGCCATGCATGTGATGCCAGCTTCAGGGGGAGAGGCCAGAGAACTCTTTAGATTCAAGGAAGGAGAATTCTCTATTGGGCTTTCATGCTCCTGTACCTGGTCCATCGATGGAAATTATATATTGTTTATGTTACAGAATGAAATTTCGGAAGATTCCCAATGGGAATTGTGCAGGATCCCCGCCAAAGGTGGAGAGATCGAGAAATTGGGTATCACAATCCCAGGAGGAACTGCTAATCTCGCTATACATCCCGATGGACGTCATATTTCATTCTCTGCTCTATCCAGACCACTTGAACCAGCCGTATGGGTCATGGAAAACTTTTTACCTTCTGATTAGATAGATTATGGGTCGCAAGAAGAAACCGGTATTCAGGCTTACGTTATTCTTTGTATCTGTAGTCATTGCCTCCGGGAGTATTCTTGCCTACCTAAGCATTAATAACATTTCTAATCTCAAGGAGCTCACTGAAAAAAGAGTACAGGAGGCTGAAAGAAAATTGGCCCTTGCCGTTTCAGATCAAATTGAAATAATAATAAATGATCTGGCTGAGAAGTTCCAGGATTATCCAGGTGGTAAAAATCCAGCTGCTATTACTTGGATAAAAAACATGGATCCCAACGACTTGGCAGAACAACAATTTGTTGTTGACACGGAAGGGGGATTTTTGTGGCCCTGGTTTGTGGAAGGACTTGAAAATCGACCCGAGAAAGCACCTTCCAAAAAGTTTCAAAACCAATTTGAGCAGGCTGAAAGGGCCGAATTTATTGAGCAAAATAATAGCAAAGCAGTCCACTACTATCATGCTTCACTAAGGGAATCCTCCAATAATACCGATTCGGTTCAAGCCCTGAATGCCCTTGCAAGACTTTCTGTGAAATCGGAAGAGTGGACGAAGGCATTCAGCTATTACTCGTCCATTATTTCAGCTTATGGAACACTGCTCAACTCATATGGATTTCCCTATGTCTATTATGCAATTCCTCAACTGATCCGGATGTCCAATTCATCCAACAGGGATCAGATCATGCAGGAAATCGAATATTGCCTCACCGGAATGGCATCCGGGAAGATCCCTCTGAATCAGAGTAGCGCCGATATACTTAATCTGGTTTCTAACTGGATTGAATCAGAGCCTGCAACGAATGAAAGGAATGCTTTTATAAGGGAGACCATTCAAACAATCGAGAAGCTACTATCCTTTGTTCACAGAAACAGGGTAGTGATCGGGAATTACCTGCACAAGGAAAACCGAGACGACTTTTCACCCGTCAGGGAAGGTTTCCATGCTTTGAATGGTAGCTCTCAGAATGGTGGGGAATTAATACTGATCAAACTTCATGGTGAATATGCATCAGGTTTTTCTGTTGATTTCGAAGTAATGTGGCATCATATCATGGAACAAGCATTGACAGAAGGCACTGAGTTTGATTTGGAGTTAGAAATCGTAATGCTGGGGAATGGAATCAATGGGTCTGAACTTCCATTGACCACAATGAGGGAGATTTCCCCATATTTCGAGAGCTACAATTTGCTTGTAAAATTAGAGAATGCGAGTCTGATTGATAAGTTGGTCAGAAGGCGAAGCTGGATCTATGGGATTGCATTGGCCTTGCTGCTTGGAGGAATGATCCTTGGTATTCTTTTGATACACAGGGATATTTCACGGGAAGAACATCTTGCCCAACTAAGAGCTGAATTCATATCAAATGTTACCCATGAACTGAAAACCCCGCTTACATCCATTCAATTATTCAC
>SPBY01000014.1 GCA_004525825.1 Bacteroidia bacterium | reverse complement strand
TACTGCAGCCAGTGCCGGAAATCCCAGCGATAAAAGAAGGGGAGCAGCCAGAGCTGCGGGGGTGCCAAAACCAGCCGATCCTTCAATAAAACCTCCAAAGAGCCAGGCGATGATGATGGCCTGGACCCGTTTATCTGGCGAGATGGTGGTAAATCCGCGATTGATGGCCTCAAGGGCTCCGCTTTCGCGCATGGTAAATAGGAGGAGGAGGGCTCCGAAAACTATAATTAGTATCTTAAAGGCAATCACCACCCCGTTTAAGGTAGAGGCTGCAATCCAGGGGACCGGAGTTTTCCAGATGAACAGGGCCAGGAGCAGAGTGATCAGAAAGGCCAGGGGCATGGCTTTGGTGGCTGGCCAGCGAAATCCCACCATGAAAACAAAAATGGCTACAATGGGCAGGGCGGCCAACAGGGCCAGGATTCCGACAGACATAAGCAGAGTTTTTTAGGTGAGATCAAAATATCCAAAAAAATCCAATAAATTTAGGATGAGATGAATATTCTGATTGCACCAGATTCTTTCAAGGATTGCATGAGTGCCTGGGAGGTAGCCATTGCCCTGGGCAGGGGGATTAAAAAGATCCTTCCCGATGCTGTCCTGGTCATGGTACCTATGGCAGATGGAGGGGAGGGTACTGTCGAATCGGTGATCGATGCCACCGGTGGGAAACGGATCGAAATCCCGGTCATGGATCCATTGATGCGTAAGATATCCTCCTTCTATGGCATTACCGGGGACGGTCGTACAGCTGTGATTGAGATGGCCGCTGCCTCCGGACTGGAGTTACTGGAGCCGGAGGAGAGGGATCCTTGGATCACTTCCACCTATGGCACGGGGCAGCTGATCGCAAATGCGCTGGACCAGGGATGCAAAAAAATTATGTTGGGCATCGGGGGGAGTGCCACCAACGATTGCGGAGCCGGCATGGCAGAGGCATTGGGAGTTGAGTTCTCTGGCAGGTTTGGCAAACTCACTGCCCGGGGTGGAGGTGCACTGGGCGAAGTGGAGTCGGTCCATTTAGAGGGTCTTGATGGCCGGATTGCCGGGACAACCTTTGTGGTGGCCTGTGACGTAAACAATCCACTGACAGGCCCCCAGGGGGCATCTGCCATATATGGTCCCCAGAAGGGGGCCGACGGGGCCATGGTGGAAAAATTGGACCGGAACCTGACTCATTTTGCCGGGGTGATCGAAAATCAGTTTGGGAAAAAGATTTCCCAGATTCCCGGATCGGGAGCTGCAGGGGGACTGGGAGCCGGAATGATAGCTTTCCTGGATGCCACCCTGATGAAGGGATTTCCTTTGATCGCTGAGTTAACGGGCCTTGAAGAGAAGATCAGACAGGCCGACCTGGTCATTACGGGAGAGGGAAAGATGGATGCCCAGACGCAATTCGGAAAAACCCCATTAGGCGTGGCCCAACTGGCCAAAAAACATGGCATACCGGTAATTGGAGTGGCAGGTACTTTGGAGGAGGATGCAGGGGTGTTGTACCAGGAAGGCTTTGACCTCCTGCTCTCTATCCAGGAAAAGCCGGGCGATCTGGCAACAGCACTTAGTAGTGCGGAGCCACTGTTGGAGCGGACAGGAGAAAGAATTGGCAGAATAATGAGCCTACAACTTTAACCGGCTCTTTCCACCACCACATTTGCATCGTCAGGGATTCCGGAGAGAAGATCGGTATCCAAAGCAAGGATTCGTCCGAATACATTCACAGGACTGGCAGCCACTGGTTGGTCGGAGGTACTCAGAGGTGTGGGGCCAAAGAAAATACAGAAGGCGGGCATGTTGGGCCAGTAGGCCAGATCTCCCACATTCACTTGGGCGCGGGCATTTTCCTCTAATTCGCAATGAACCGGGACCTCGAAATAAATCTCCTCGCCCCAGCGATTCACATTTCGATGAAGAGGCAACGCTTCGTAAACTGCGCGACCTGTGGGCGTATCAAACAGTTCTGCCTCAACCCGGGAAAGGGCAAATTTGACAATTATTCTCATCTTGTTTTAATATAACCTTTCGATTGCTAATTTTGATCTTCAATTTACGTTTTTTATTCATTAACTGTATGTTGGTTTTTAAATTTGGTGGGGCATCGGTAAAAAGCGCGGAGGCGGTCAGGAACATTGTGGAAATCCTCAAGCGTTACCATGATGAAGAAATCGTAGTGGTGGTCTCGGCTATGGGAAAAACCACCAATGCCCTTGAGGGGATCATTGAACATTACGCAAACGGGAATTCCGAAGAGCTAAATCTGGAGTACCAAAAGCTGAGGGAATATCACCTGAATGTGCTAAGCGGATTGTTTGAAGATACCCATCACAGGGCTTATACTGCGGTGGAAGAATTATTCGACGAGCTGGGCGTCAGGCTTGCCAAAGACCCCACACTCAATTATGATTACGACTACGACCAGCTGATCTGCTACGGGGAGTTGCTCTCTACCACCATCATTGGCCATTTCCTGAACAGTTCTGAGCTAAGCACCCGGTGGATGGATATCCGCCGGTCGCTGAAAACCAGCAATAACTGGAGGGAGGCAAAGGTGGACTGGGAGCTTTCCACGGAGCTTGTGAATAAGCATTTTGCCTTTAACGGCGAGCGAATTCTTATTACCCAGGGTTTTCTGGGCTCCACCATCAACGACCAGACCACCTCACTGGGCAGGGAGGGATCCGATTACACAGCGGCTATTCTTGCCTATATGCTGAAAGCGAAAAGTGTTACCATATGGAAAGATGTTCCCGGGGTTTTAAATGCCGATCCGAAATACTTTGATGATACCATACTGCTTGAAAAGCTCTCTTACCTTGATGCCATTGAACTGGCATATTTTGGAACCTCTGTAATTCACCCGAAGACCATCAAGCCACTGCAGAACAAAAACATCAACCTGCATGTAAAATCCTTTATGAATCCTGATGCTCCCGGGACGATTGTGGGAAACCTGAGTTACGACAAACTGATACCGTCTTTTATATTTAAGATGGATCAGGTATTGATTCGTATCTCTCCCCTCGATTTTTCTTTCATCAATGAGAATAACCTGGAAGAGATTTTTGGGATCATGAATAAGCACGGGATGAAGATCAACCTGATGCAGAATTCGGCCATCTCTTTCAAAATGATTGTGAACAACGACAAACGGAAATTGCGACTGGTGACCGATGAGCTGGAAGAGAAATACAAAGTGGCTTACCAGACCGGACTCGAACTGGTAACCATTCGCTATTTTGACCAGTCAACCATCGACAGGGTCATGATAAACAAGGAGTTAATTATGGAACAGAGGGGGCTGCAAAACATTGAACTTCTGATTAGGGATTTGGGATAACTTCTTTACAAAAAAAAAGGCTTTTCCCGATTAGAACACCTACTTTTGTATGCAAACCGATTTTTACCCACTTCAGATGAAGTTCCTGAAAATGCACCTCCCCTTTGCCTCGTTTTTAATGCTCCTTCTGGGGGCAGGGTCCATGGACAGGGCAGTGGGTCAGGAGCCTGCTGGATTTACGGTGGTGGATCAGTTTCGGGGTGACTATGCCATTAAGAATGAGCAATTTGCCATTTGGAATGGGAAGGGTTACATCCCGGTTTTTATTAAGGGTATCAACCTGGGTATTTCGGTGCCGGGTACCCAGCCGGGTCAGCTGGCAGCCAGCAGCGAAGATTACAGGCGATGGTTCCACCTCATCAGGGAGGCGGGATACAATACCATGCGTGTATATACGCTTCATTTTCCAAGGTTTTATGAGGAGTTAAGAAAGTTCAACCTGGAGCACCCCCAGAGCCCCTTGATGGTGATGCACGGTATATGGCTGGAGGAGAATGAAGTGACTACAGATCTGTTCCTGCAGACCGCCGAATTTGACCAGGAGATCCGTGAAGCGGTGGCAGCTGTTCATGGGGATATTGTCATAGCTTCAAGACCGGGGAAGGCCCATGGCAGTTTTACCTCAGATATCTCCCCCTGGGTGATTGGATTTCTGCCGGGGAGAGAAATACAACCTGCCGAAGTGGCCCTCACCAACCAGAGTCATCCGGGCGAGACAGCCTATAGTGGAGCTTTTTTTCAACTCCCCGAGGGTGATCCGGTAGAGGTGTGGCTCGCTCAGAGGCTCAACAATCTGATGATCTATGAGTATGAGAATTATCAATCGAGGCGTCCCACCGGGTTTTCCTCATGGCCCACCCTCGATCCGCTTACCCATCCTACGGAGCAGGGCATTGCAGGTAGTTCGGAAGACAGTGAGCAGATAGACCTGGCAGACATGGTAAGCACCGATTCTTCTGCAGGCTTTTTCATTGGCTATCATGCCTACCCCTATTATCCCGATTTCATTGTGGAAGATCCTTACTATAAGGCGGAATCGGACCAGGAAGGCCCCAACAACTACCTGGGTTATCTGAGAGATCTGAAGTCCCATTATAAAGCTATTCCATTGCTTATCGCCGAATTTGGAGTGCCTTCCAGCTGGGGTGCGGGGCACCAGTCGTCTTCCGGAATGAACCATGGGGGACTTTCCGAGGAGGAGCAGGGGAAGTATAGTGTAAGGATGTTTGACAATCTCACTGAATCGGGTTGTGCCGGTGGCATACAATTCTCCCTGATCGACGAGTGGTTCAAACAAACCTGGATCACCAATCCCTATTCCAACGCCGAGTATCGACATTTCTGGCACAACATTACTGCTCCGGAGCAAAATTTCGGGATCCTGGCCTATGCACCTCCCCCGGGACCCTTTTTGAAAACGGGATCTTATTCCGGGGCTTCCATCTCAGGGGTAAAAGTAGCTTCCGACTACACTTTCTTCCGGATCAGGGTACATATGAAAACCGAGCAGTTCCTGGGCGATACCCTGTGGGTGGCACTGGATACCTATGAAAGCAACCTGGGTGAATCGATTCTGCCGGATGGCAGGTCCATAGCGACAGGACCGGAAACTTTGAGGGCAGAGTTTGCCCTGGGAATACCCATTGGTGGTGACCAGGCCGATCTTTTTGTCATCCCGGCCTATGATGTGTACGGAATTAAATCTCTGGTCAGGGTCGATACAGTGGTCTCTGCCAGCAGCGATGCAGGGAACTGGAATCCTGTCAGATGGAAGACCGATTACCACTATGACAGGACGCAGTATATCGGAGAGCTTCAGATATCTGCTTCCGAAGATCCCTACGAGTTTCTCAATGCGGTGACTGTTTTTAAAGACAGCCTGGAGATCCGGATTCCATGGACCCTGATCAACTTCAGCGCTCCTACGGTAGGAAGGGCCATGCACTATGTCTCACACCAGGATGGAGACGATGTAGTGATTGAGCAGCAGGACACCCTGTCGGACGGCATTGCCCTGACCCTCTCACTGAAGGATGAGTTGTACCAGGTGGACCGGTACACCTGGGACCCCTGGGACTATGAAAAGATTGTCAATGACCCACCCATCGAAAGAAAAAAGGAATCCTTTCATCACCTGAAGCAAATGTTGCCGCAATTCAACTCATCTCCCATTGGCATAGCCGATTCATTTACTATCTGGCCCGGTGAAACCCTGGAAGTAGAGAGAGAAGATGGATTGCTGAGGAACGATTTTGACATAGACGGGAACCCGATAGAAGCGGTGCTTGCTTTTGGGAACGGTACCACTCATGGCAGCCTCCAGTTGCATCCCAACGGAAGTTTTCACTATACGCCCGACCCATCTTTCAGTGGAGATGATTTTTTCATGTATTACCTGGATGATAGCAGGGCTTATTCCACACTGGTTCCGGTAAGTCTGCATGTTGGCTACCCTGCTGAGGTTTCTCCGGACCTGGCTCCGAGCCGAGTCTCTGTTTTTCCCAATCCCGGGGATGGGAGGTTCTGCATTACCATAGCACAGCCCTTTGGGGAAGCCTTCCTGAGGGTGGTGGATCTGATGGGAAGAGAAATTGTACAGATGAAGCTTGAGGGAGAAGTTAACTGGGTTAATATTGAAAACAGAATCCCAGGGATGTACCTGTTTAATCTGACCATTGATCAAAATCAGGAACAGCATCGAATCCTTATTCAATAGATGTGCGTAACTATGATGAACAAATGAATATCCTTGTTTGCGAAGATAATGTAATGACTCTGAGAACCATCGAGTTTGCCCTTAAGAAGGCGGGCTATTCAGTATTCAAAGCAGAGGACGGGGACCAGGGAATCAGGATTCTGGCAGAAGAAGCAATTGACCTTGTCATTACTGATATTAACATGCCATACACCAAGGGTCTGGAGTTGGTCCGTCATATCAACACCAACCTAGAAGTTAAAATCCCTGTGATAGTCGTTACTGGTATCACCAACAAGGAAACCAGGGAGCATGCTCTTGAATTGGGGGCCGAAGGTTATATGACCAAACCTTTTGATCTGGATGCTATGGTGGATATGGTCAAATCCGTTTCAGGGGAGAATTGATTCAGTGTATGTCTAGATTTTTTGTTTTTATTGTCCTGATTGCAGTTCCCCACGTTCATTTACGGGCCCAGGATTCCATACTTTACAACCATCCTGAAGAGGGATTTTCCCTGATGCTTCAATATGCGTCAGACAAGGATTACGCGACAGCCAAACAAATTGGCTACAGCCTGCTTGAAGAGAATGAAGCCTATCATGATGCTGCCCTTTTTCTGGCCAGAATACACGGATGGGAGGCCAGTTACGATTCTGCCTACCGGATTCTGGATCAGGTTTTCGCTCAGGCCCCTGAGCTCTTTGAAGCTTATCAGACCTGTGTAGACATTGCCTACTGGGAAAATAACTGGGAAAGGTTGGAACAGTGTGCTGATAAGGCTGTGGAACTGGAACCCGATTCTTCAGAATTTTTTGACCGGTACCGGCAGGCTCAATACCAGGGGGGACCGGAGCCGCCCTGGCCCGAGCTCTTTATGCACTACTCCTATGATCATTTCTCTTTGCCCTATGTCCGCAACTGGCACATGCTTACCGTGGGGGGACAAATTCCGGTCAAACCAGGAACCCTGGTTCCCTATGTGAATGTAGGCTATCATGCAGGGGGATATTCACCTGCTACCGACGTTCAGCTGAACTTGGATGCCTATCTCACCCTTGGGAAAAAGAACTATGCCATGCTGGGTTACGGTTTTTCACCCAACGGAGCCCTCAATTACCTGCCGCTTCACAGGGCCGCTGCGGAAATCTGGCAGGTGCTCCCCATGGGCTTTGGGCTATCGGCCGGATTCCGGTATTTTTACTGGGAACAGCACTTTACCTTTCTGACCTTTTCTGCAGAAAAGTATGCAGGCAACTATTGGTTCTCGCTTAGGAACTATCTCTTCTTTAAAGATTACGGCACTTCCGCCTCCTTCTATTTAAGTGCCAGAAGGTACTTCGATACCAAGTTCGATCACCTTACCCTCACCCTGGGATATGGTGCTGCTCCGGATGAGCCTCTGCTGGTGGTGACAGACCTGGAGCGCCTGAATGCAATTTCGTGCCGTGTGGAACTTTCAAAACAGGTGAACACACGTGTGAGGATGTCAGTCATGTTAGGTTATGCCTATGAAGAGTACTTCGACCAGGAGTACAGGAACAGGTTCGATTTGAGGATTGGATGCTATTTCAGGATCAAGAAATGAAGCCCGGGCAAATATACCTGAAACTGCTCCTCTCCTTGGTCCTTTTGGCCATGGGGACTTTGGCCATGCATGGCCTTGAGGGCCCGGGGGCTCTTGTACAGGATTCTACGGAAATTAGCACAGCGGATTCCATTCAGAGGGAAAGCCCTTTGGTGCTCCACTATGCCGAAAGACTCCAGCTTAGATTTAAAAATTCTCCCCTGCTGGTCACCATCCTTTACATCGTGATCCTCTATTCAATCGTCACCCTGATCACCCTGTTGATCCTCATCCTCCTGAACCGCTCGAGAATGCAGCGCGAACAGAATCAGATAGATTACTTGCTGGAGGAATACCAAAGATTGCTGATCGACTACATATTTGATGAAGAGAAACGGGAAGAGGCCCTGGAGGATTTAAGACAGGTGGCGAACAACCAGATGAACCGCCAGGTTCTAATTGATCAGATGATCGATTTGAGCATCAACCTCAAGGGGGAGATCAAGGAAATAATCAAGGATCTTTATTTCCAGCTGGGTTTGGAACGGGATTCGCTTGAGAAGGCCCACAGCAAAAAGTGGCACAAGAATGTAAAAGGTTTCAGGGAACTGGCTTTTATGAATATCAGGGATGCCAATGAGAAGATCATTGAGAGCCTGAACTCCAACAATCAGATCCTGAGGATGGAGGCTCAGATTGCCATGGTCAGGCTATCGGACGGGAATCCCTATGAATTTCTTCACGTGCTGGAAAAACCCCTGTCCGTCTGGGAACAGATTACCCTTCATGAGCTCTTGATTCAGCACAACCTCAAGGTTCCGGCATTCAAACAGTGGTTCCATTCGAAGAACATCACAGTGGTCATTTTTGCCCTGCAGATGGTCTCCTGGTTCCATCAAAGGGGCGTGGGCAAGGAGATGATCACGATTTTTGACCATGAGAACGAGGAAGTGCGGTGCATCGCTTACGAGGTATGTGGTGATATCGGACTGAAAATGGCTTTTCCTGGCATGATTAAACATTACCCTGAAGAGTCCATAACCAATAAGCTGGAGATCCTGCGTTCCTTTGCCAAGGTGCCCGATGAAAAGTACCTTAAATTCCTGAAATCTGTGCTTGACATGGAAGAGGATGTTCAATTGCAGATCCTGGCCACCAAAGCCATGGAAAATACGGGAGAGCCCGGAATCTCCATGCTGATTAAACTAATGAAATCCAAATCGGAATATAAAAACTACCAGATCATCATCCGGCACGTGCTGGATGGCCGAATATATTAGACATGGAAAGCGCAATGGACATACCTAGGTTCCTGGTTTATCACGCCATATTCATTCTCACCGTGCTGATCTTCACGACCTACCTCGGGTTGACTATTTATTCGGCTATCTCTCTGAGAAAATACCTCCGGAAGAACTCTTATGTGGATTATAACTCCATTGTGGCCTCCCCTCTGGCACCCTCCCTCTCGGTGATAGCACCGGCTTACAATGAGAGCCGGTCCATTGTGGATAACATCAGGACCCTTTTGTCGCTCTATTACAACAACTACGAGGTGGTGGTGATCAACGACGGAAGCAGCGACGATTCTCTGGAGAAAATCAAAGAGGCCTATGATCTTGAGAAGGTCAACTATTACTTTGACTATCGTCTGCCATGCGAGCGGATCCGTGGGGTTTACAAATCAAAGAACCGCTCCTTCAAGCGATTGACTGTGATAGACAAACAGAACGGGGGGAAGGCGGATACATTGAATGCGGGTTTGAATGTGTGTCGGAACGACCTGGTAGTGAGCATCGATGCTGATTCCATCATGGAACCGGATGCCCTGCTTAAGCTGGTCAAACCATTTATGGAAGCCAAAGAGAAACGAGTGATCGGAGCAGGGGGAGTGATCCGCATTGCAAATTCATGCGAGATTGTCGGCGGGCACATCAAGAAAATCAATCTCCCGAAGCAGTTTTTGCCCAGGGCGCAGGTCATGGAATATACCAGGGCCTTCCTGATGGGCAGAATGGCCTGGAGTGAACTGGATGGACTTCTGCTCATATCAGGGGCGCTGGGCATGTTTGACCGCGAAATTTTGATTCAAGCAGGAGGCTACAGCACAAAAACAGTGGGAGAGGACATGGAGATGGTGGTACGTATCCGGAGGTACATGACCGAGAAGGGCCTGGACTACGATGTGGTGTACATTCCCGATCCTCTTTGCTGGACTGAGGTGCCTGCCAACTGGAAGATCCTTGCCCGCCAGAGGAGCAGGTGGACCCGGGGAACCATGGAGACCCTGTACACCCACAGAAAACTCTTGTTTAACAGGAAGTATGGAAAGCTGGGAATGCTGGGTTATCCATACTGGCTGCTATTTGAATACCTGGCTCCCATCATCGAGTTCCTGGGGATTCTCTGGTTCTTTTTCCTGGTGATCACCGGCAAACTCAACTGGCCCTTCTTCCTGCTGCTAACCGGTTTTGTTTACTTCTTTGCTGTCTCACTTTCGATCTGGGCAGTATTGTTCGAGGAAATCACCTTTCACAAATATGAAAGACGGAGAGATGTGCTAAGGCTGGTGGCAACAGCCTTCATGGAACCCCTGTTTTACCACCCCATGGTGATGCTTATGTCCATCAAGGGGAACCTAGACAAACTATTTAATAAGAAATCCTGGGGCAAGATGGACCGTAAGGGTTTTACCAAATCCTGAGCCTAGGCCAGCAGTTCCTCACCCTCGGCCCGGTTTCCATCCTGGTCCACCGACACCACCTTGTAGGATTTGCCCTTCTCCTGATCCACAAAAGTGAAAGGATCACGGCTGATCTGTGGCTCATGTAAGACCTTTCCCACAAGTTTACCGTTCCGAAATACTTCGTAATGTGAAAGAGGTGTGTTGGCAGCATAGGCAGTATCCCAGTGTATCTCCACCTGATCCTTTTGCTTCAGGCTCAAGTTCTGGGGAGGAGTGAGGCCCTGGAACGGCAGCTGGAAATAGTTGGTCTTACCATCCTTCACAAATCGGGTGCTCTCCTCGATCTCCTGCCGTCTCTTTATGCTCAGTCCCCCGGGCTTCACCTGGGCTGCGTAGTAATTCTGTACCAGCTGACATTTCAGGTTATCGTCAGAGATTTGTCCGATCCCGATAATGGCCGTATGGATCCCGGCGGTGGTCAGTGCATATTCAATCAGGGGTTTGCTGGGCAGTTCACGGGTACCTACTGTCCTGATTACACCTTCATGATCCCTGGTCCAGTTGGCATACTTGGAATACATGGCCCCGTCGGCAAATACCTTCATGGCGATGATTCCCATGTTTTTGGCCTGAGCCACCGGGATCACGTTGTGCTGGTGATTCAGATAGAGCCGGTCGTTGGAGTTGATGGCCACCAGCATGGCATCCAGGATCTCCCAGCGGTCGCGCTGGATCATGTTGATCATGGCCGGGGAGTTGATGTGTCCCGACAGGCCAATGTGCCTGATCAGCTTTTCCTTCTTGGGATTCAGGCCGGTGAGGTTGGTCCCGTCGCGGAAGTCCCTGAGTGTTACCAGCACCCCAAAATTCTCATCCTTGTTTAAGGGGGTTTCCAAGCCTTTGTACATCACATCCACCTCTTCCTGGAAGTTCAGGTTGTGGGTGAGCACCATGTTCACATAGGACCCTTCAGGATAATTGCCTTCTCCGTCCCCAAACATTTGGGAAAGTGATCTCTTCAGGTCCACTACGGCTCCCCCGGCAGGATCTCCGTTGGACCAGTTGTTTACATTTTCCAGCTCAGGGAATCCTGGCTTCCCCCACCTTTGATGGGTTTTGGTGGTAAGGAAAATGGACTCGCGTAGTTTCTTATCATATCCTGGTTCTCCGGGGATCAGCTTCAGTTTCCGGAATGCCTTACCGAAATGGAGCTGGCTGCCGGCATAGAGGTTGGAGGTATCATAATAGTTGACTCCCATTTTAAAGGCCTTAAGGATAATTGGTACGGGGTCCACATCCGGAGGCGTCCACTGCAAGGAGGCTTGTCCCCCGAGTCCCAGGGTAGTCACTTCAAACCCGATTTTTCCGAAGGTCCGGGTCATGGGAGCTGGAAGCTGGTCCAGTCCGAAACGGAAACCTGGAAGTACGGTAAGCCCTGCTGCGGCTGCGGCTGAGAGCTTCACAAATTCACGGCGGGATAAGATATGATTCTTCATGGTAACATTATTTGGTGGATAGTCGTCCTATGGATAACACAATATAGCGCAAAGGGTTGAAAAATACACCGTGCGAATACGTACACCCCTGTACGATAACGTGCTATTCAATACATGGGGATATTTGTTAAGCAGCACATAATAAGGAGAATATAACGAATGGCACAATTTCTGAAAGACTAATTCAAACTTAAAACACATGTGGAAAAATTTTATTCGGGTCACCATCCGTAGCATCAGCAAGAACAAAGCCTTCAATGCGATCAATATCGCGGGATTGGCCATTGGCCTGGCCAGCGCCATATTCATTATTCTGTACATCATCAGCGAAACCAGCTATGACAAATTCAACGAGCGCTCAGCGGACATTTACCGGCTTTATATTGACGGAAAGATGGCCGGAGAGGAGTTCAGGGGAGCCTGGGTGAGCCCCATCACCGGACCCGCCTTCCATGAGGAGATCCCGGAGATTGAAAATTTCTGCCGCTTCGACTGGGCCAATAATCGCCTGATGTGGGTCGATCCGGCCAACAAGTACCTGGAGAACCAGTTGCTCTATGCGGACTCTACTTTTTTCGAGGTCTTTACCATAGCTTTGCTTCAGGGGGATCCGCACACCTGCCTGGACGAACCCAACACCCTTGTTCTGACCGAATCCAAGGCCTTGCAGTACTTTCCTGAAGGGGATCCCATCGGGAAGTCCATTGCCATGAACGACGATTCCACCCTGTACCGGGTGACGGGTGTGGTAGAGGAGGCACCGCGTACCTCCCATTTCGACTACGATTTTATCTGCTCTTATTCTACCTACGAATCGAGCCGGCGCACCACCTGGTTCAATAACCATATGCAGACCTACTTTGTGGTAAGCCCGGGTGCCGATCCGGATCTGCTGGATGAGAAGCTGCAATCCATCCTGTTAACCTATATCGGGCCAGAGCTTGAGCAGATGATGGGGGTGAGTGCCGAAGAATTATTTGCCGCCGGTAACAAATATGGCTACCATCCACAGCCCCTGCTGGATATCCATCTGAATTCTGATATTGAGGTGCCCAGCGACATTGGTTACCGTCCCAATGGCAACCGTACCTATCTGATCATATTCGGGGTCATTGCCTTTTTTGTGCTGATCATAGCCTCCATCAACTTTATGAACCTGAGTACGGCCCGTTCCCTGAGTCGTGCCAAGGAAGTAAGCCTGAGAAAGGTGGTGGGTTCGGACCGTAAACAACTGGTACAGCAGTTCCTGTTTGAAAGTGTCTTTCTGAGCATGGTCTCCCTGGTGATTGCCATAGTCCTGGTAGCGATGCTGCTGACTCCCTTCAACAAGCTGGTGGGACTGAACCTGGAGTACGGAGATATTTTCAGCTGGTACATGATTCCTTCATTTATTGCACTGGCCGTGCTGGTAGGGCTGCTCAGCGGCAGCTACCCCTCCTTTGTACTTGCCTCCTTCAAGCCCATTTTTGCCTTGAAAGGAAATGCAAGTGTAAAAAATGGGACCACGGTGTTGCGAAATGCCCTGGTGATTATCCAGTTTTCCATCTCCATTATAATCATTGCAGGGACCCTGGTGATCTATTGGCAGTTCCAGTATATGACCAACAAGGACCTGGGTTTTGATAAGGAGCAGCTGGTGGTGGTGGAGCGCATACATCCCCTGGGAGCCGGAAATGAAATTCAGACCTTTAAAAAGGAATTGCTTACCCATTCGGCTGTACTGTCGGCCACCAATTCCACAGCTTACCTGGGGGCTCCCAACAACAACAATGCCTACGCCATCAAAGGCAGACCCCTGGATGAAACGGTACTTTTCCATACCTTCTGGACCGATGAAGATTTTATGGAGACCTACCGTTTTGGACTGGCCACGCCCGATAGTCGTTATTTTTCCAAGGAGTTTTCCACCGATTCTTCGGCCTGCCTGGTCAATGAGGCAGCAGTAAGGAAGTATAACCTGGAAGATCCGCTCAATCAGAGTATTATATGGGGATTTGATGACCCGGAGAATCCCAAAGAGCTAAGGATAGTTGGGGTGATGGAGGATCACCATTTTCTGACCCTGAAACATGAGGTGGGTGCACAGATCGTCATCCTGAAGGACAAGAACTGGGAATGGTCAGGCTATCTGACGGTGCGACTGGCCGCCGGTAAAGAAAATATGGAAGCCGGCCTGGCGCATATCAAGGATAAGTGGGAGGAATTTACCAGCGATGAACCCCTGCAGTATTTCTTCCTGGACGAGGAGCTGGATTCTTACTATGCAGAAGAGAAAAAGACCGGGGCGGTCACCATGATCTTCTCCATCCTGGCCATCTTCATCGCGTCCCTGGGTCTTTTCGGACTCACCCTCTACAATTCCCAAAAACGAATCAGGGAGATAGGCATTCGCAGAGTGATGGGTGCCAGCGAGTCTAATGTAATCACGGTGATTTCAAAAAGTGTGGGTTATGCAGTAGGTATTTCCATAGTCATTGCCATGCCGGTGGCCTATTTTATGATGCAGGACTGGCTTCGCGATTTCCCATACAATATTGGGTTTCAACCCTTGCTGTTTGTGATGGCAGCACTGCTGTCGATCATTATTGCCATGGTGACGGTGACGGTTACTTCACTGAAGGCCGCTCGCATCAATCCAGCCCTGGCACTGCATTACGAATAAGGAAACTAAGATAAAGCCAAGATATTATGTGGAAGAATTTCGTTCGGGTAACCATACGCAATTTTAAAAAGAACAAGTCATTTAACATGATCAATATTGCGGGACTGGCCATTGGACTGGCCAGCGCAGTGTTCATTATTCTCTATATAATCAGTGAAACCAGCTATGATCGTTTCCACGAAAGATCGGCCGATATTTACAGGCTCTATCTGGATGGAAAGATAGCGGGACAGGAAGTAAAAGGGGCATGGAACAGTCCCACCTTCGGGCCTGGGTTCCATGAGGAGATTCCTGAGATTGAGAATTTCTGCAGGTTCAATATTGTAGACAACCGCTTGCTTTGGAGTGATCCGGCCAACAAGTACCTGGAGAATCACGTCTTGTACACCGATTCCACCTTTTTTGAAGTCTTTACCCTTGATTTGCTACAGGGTGATCCTGCTACCTGCCTGGATGAACCTTACACCGTCCTGCTATCTGAATCAAAGGTGGCACAGTATTTTCCTGAAGGAGATCCCATCGGTAAGACCCTGTATATGAACGACGATTCCACCCTCTACCGTGTTACAGGTGTGGTGGAGGATGCTCCAAGGGTATCTCATTTTTATTATGATTTTATCTGTTCCTATTCCACAGATCCCCAAAGTCGAACCACCATGTGGATAAACAACTACATGCAGACCTATATTCTTGTTCGTCCTGGTACCGACCAGGCGCAACTGGACAGCAAAATAAATGAAGTGCTCATCGAGAAGATCCGGGATCAGCTTGTACAGTTTATGGGAGTAACACCTGAAGAATTCATGGAGGCCGGTGGAAGGTATGGAGTTTTCACTCAGCCTCTCCTGGAGATACACCTGGATCAGGAAATACTGGTCCCCAATGATCTTGGATTCAGACCCATAGGAAATAAAACCTATCTGCTTATTTTCGGACTCATCGCATTTTTTATCCTGATCATTGCCTCCATTAATTTTATGAACCTGAGTACAGCAAGGTCATTAAGCCGGGCCAAGGAGGTGAGTCTCAGAAAGGTGGTTGGATCCGGACGACAGCAATTGATCAGGCAGTTCCTTTTTGAAAGTGTATTCCTGAGCATTATTTCATTAGTGATTGCCATGGTTCTTGTGATGGTACTGTTAAATCCTTTCAATAAGCTGGTAGGACTCAACCTGGGCGCAAGTGATTTTTTAAACTGGTATATGATTCCCTCTTTCATTCTACTTGCAGTTCTGGTCGGCCTTTTCAGCGGAAGTTATCCAGCTTTCGTATTGGCCTCCTTCAAACCCATCTTTGCGTTGAAGGGGAACGCCAGTACCAAAAACGGGACTACCTGGTTGAGAAATGCCCTGGTCATTATTCAGTTTTCCATTTCCATTATTATCATTGCCGGCACCCTGGTCATTTACTGGCAGTTCAGATATATGACCAATAAGGACCTTGGATTTGACAAAGAACAACTGGTGGTGCTGGAACGTCTATTTCCCCTGGGAGAGCAAACTAATTCCTTTAAGGAGGAATTAACCAATCATAGCTCCATACTTACTGCTACCAACTCCACTGCTTTCCTGGGCACGTATAACAGCAACAGCACACTGGGTGTGAAAGGACGCCCTCCCGAGGAAAGTGTCTTGTTTTACATATACTACACCGATGAGGATTTTATGGATACCTACCGCTTTGGTCTGGCCACTCCGGATAGTCGATTCTTTTCAGATGAGTTTTCGATGGACTCATCAGCCTGCCTGGTCAATGAGACTGCGGTAAGAGATTACAATCTTGAAGACCCGTTGAACCAGAGCTTATTAAATTTAAATCCCGATGGTTCGAGTCAGGAATTAAGAATTATCGGGGTAATGAAAGACCATCATTTCCTGAGTTTAAAACAGGAGGTAGCTCCCCAGGTAATCATATTAAAACCCGAATCATATCAGGCAAATTACCTCACTGTAAGAATTAATGCCGGCAGGAATAATATTGAAGCTGCCTTGAAACACATCGACGAGACCTGGAAAGATGTTACAGGTGAGCAACCCCTGCAGTATTTCTTCCTGGATGAGAGGTTGGAAACCTTTTATTCGGAAGAGAAACGAACCGGTGCTGTGACGATGATCTTCTCAATTTTGGCCATCTTTATTGCTTCCTTGGGCTTGTTTGGACTCACCCTCTACAATTCACAGAAACGTATCAGGGAGATTGGTATTCGAAAAGTGATGGGTGCCAGCGAGACCAATATAGTCACCATCATTTCAAAAAGTGTGGGCTATGCAGTTAGTATTTCCATCCTTATTGCCATGCCGGTG
>SPBY01000123.1 GCA_004525825.1 Bacteroidia bacterium | reverse complement strand
GTTTTTAAAAAACGCCTGAAGCATCCTGTACTTTCGGTCGTTGTGGTATAGTCCATCTCCGTGACCCAGATGGAAGAGGTGCTTGTTCCAGGTCCTGGTGATGCTTTGGCGATGAACCTGAAGACCAATCTCCTCGGGCAGATAGTCGAATATCCAGATGTCGTGGTTGCCGGTGATCAGGTGGATCTCCACCCCTGCATCGCTGAGGGTGGCCAGGGCACCCAGGAAGCGGGTGAATCCGCGGGGAACTACTTTTTTATATTCAAACCAGAAGTCGAACACATCCCCCAGAAGCCACAATTCGCTGGCATTGTCCCGGATTTCCTCCAGCCATTGCACAAACAGCTTTTCTCGCCGGAGGCTCTCCTCCTCGGGGTGCATTCCCAGGTGAAGATCCGAAGCAAAGTATATGCGGTTTCGCTCAGCCATCGAGGTTTAAATAAGGTTGTCGAGCCAGGTGTTCAGATTCCTGCCCAGGAGGTTCTTGGCCACTATGTCCCCCTCCCGGTTGATCAGGAAAGTGGCAGGCAGGGAGCTAACGTTGTAAAGCAGGGCGGCCGTTGAATTGGGATAGGAAAGTTCTGAGACATTGATCCAGTTAAACTCATTGAAGTCGATGGCACTCATCCATTGGATTTTGTTGTTGTCGAGCGAAATGGCGTACACTTCAAAACCCCTGGCATGGTAGGTATTGTAGGTGGACTTCAACTGGAGCATGGCCTCGATGCTGTTGTTGTGACCTGAGGCCCAGAATGTTAACAGTACCACCTTTCCCTTGAGTGAGGAGAGAGAGATCTCCTTACCTTCCCGGTCGGGAATCGAAAGGTCCAGCAAACCGGTTTCTTCCCCGGCCATTTCCATGAGGGTGCTGACCTGTGCGGCCTCTTTAAACCTGGCTTCTCTTTGTTCAATATCGGCCCTGAGAGAGAGGGTCAGCGAAGAGTTGGGGTGGGTGATTTCCAGTGAATCGGCCACCGATTTGAAATATTGCAGATCCTGTTCCCTTCCAAGAACCAGGTTCTCCCCGTCATATTTCTGATAGAGGGCGTACACGCTCGACAGAGAACCCATGTTTTCTACGAGGTACTTGATGGTAAACCGGTTCTGCTTGATAAATGCCTGTCCGTAAGCATTGCGAATTAAATCCATCTGGGGACTTTCAGGGTCTTCAATACTGCCCGCCACTGTTTGCAATGAATCAAGCACATTCCGGGTTCGATGGAGGTGCTCCACCAGGGTTCTGATCCCTTCCGATTCCTCAGAGCCTTCAACGCGATAACCATGGCCAAAAGATTCATGACTGGTCTCAATGAAAATTCTATCCCCTGGCGAAACAAGCAGGTTGATAATGGCTCCTTCATTGTTCCTCAGAATGTAGAGTTCAGGTTCTTCATTCTTTATCTTTATCGAAAAAGAACCCTCCGAGCCAAGCTGAATGGAATCGATGACAAAGGTCTTATTCACATCGAGCCTTTCCAGAATCAGGTTCTGGTCCTCTTCCCCGATGATTACTCCAGAGATTTCTGATTTGGAGTTGCTGCATCCAAATACTGCGATCAGCAGAACCAGTCCGATCAAGTACAATAGGTCTCTTTTCATATTAATAGTTCAATAAATTGTCAAGTGTGCTTAATAATTTCTCTCCATATAAGTCCGTGGCCATTACCCTTCCTGCGGGATCGATGATCACATTGTACGGAATTTTCTCCACCAGGTAGATGCTGGCTACGGGAGTATCCCAACGCATCAGGTCGCTCACATGTTCCCACTCCAGGCCATCTTCAGTGATGGCTCTTGTCCAGGTATCCCTGTCATCGTCCAGGGAGACTTGCAGAATCCTGAAATTCTTATCTCCGTAACGTTCCGCCGCCTGCTTCAGGGTGGAATTTTCTTCCCTGCTCAGGCCGCTCCATCCTGCCCAGAATCCAAGCAAAACGTAGTTTCCTTTCAGGTCCGACAGAGCTAGCTCACTTCCGTCAGGGCGTGAAGATACAAAATCGGGAGCGATCTCACCTTTTTGAATTCCACGAACAGCAGGTTCACTGTTCATGATCCTTATGGCTTCGTTAACCTGTGCATGAAGCAAGCGGACCGCATCCAGACCGCTGTGGCTGGCTGTAAGAGCTGAATCCACAAACTGGTACACCGAAAGATCTGTTTGTGGATTGAACACGGGAAGACCCTGACCATACAGGTTATAGAGTGCTATCAAAATAGCCGGGGATCCAGGATGATCATGAATAAAGCGGAGGGAGTAATTTTGAAAGCCGGTGGTAATGGAGTCAAATTGTCTGTCTAACTGCAGTTTCAGCGAAGCATAGTCGGGAGAGGAGAGGTGCTCCCTGTTTTGACGGCCGATCTCTCCCAGGGCATCCAGGCTGAGTTTATGTTCATAAGCCAGCTCCCTGAGCAGTTCAGATCCTGGTGATCCCGCGACTGAATAAGAACCTGCATCGGCGAAGTCGCCCGAAAATTTGAGAGTTTCGCCCGGCTCCATCAGAAGGGTAATATAGCCCGACTGAGCATAGCGAAGTACATAGAATGCCACCTGATCGGGGAAAAATTCTATGCTGAAGGAACCCGAGGAATCGCAGCTAACCGTGTCCACCGGGATATACTCCCTGGCACCCATCTCTTCCAGCAGAACCCTCTCTCCGGAGCCCTCATTCAGAGATCCCCTGATCTCAGTGAGTAAGCCCGAAGGGACAGCCTTTGCATCGGGAGTTTCCTTCCGGGTGCAAGCCAGGACGAACAAAAGGAGTAATACAAGGATCGGGAAGTAACTTGGGACCTTCATCAGATTAAATTTTGATGTAAAAATAGTAAGAATGAATTATGTGCTGATTAGTTTCTAAATTTGTATGGCAACACGAAACTTCCTCAAACTTTTTTTGTTATGCTCGAGTATATTTTATTGCGATGGTACCGGAGTACTCAAGGGTATGTTGTGGAAACGGTTTAAAAGAGCAGAATAATATATTATTACGCCCTGAAATTTTGTATTTTACAATTAAATTTTCTTTGTAAATGAGTTACCTGAAGTTTGATAAGTCCGAATTGGTCAACCTGGAATATTCCCTCTCCCGGGAACTGATCAGATCAAACCGGGCAGGTTCTTACGCATCGACCACCATCATAGGCTGCAATACCCGGAAGTACCATGGATTGCTGGTATGTCCCCTGGAGGAAATGGAAGGCGAACACCACGTGCTCCTATCCACCCTGGATGCCACAATAGTTCAGCACCAAAAGGAATTTAACCTGGGAATTCACAAATACGAAGGAGATCACTACAGTCCGAGGGGGCATAAGTATGTGAGGGAGTTTGACGTCACCAAAGCTTCATACCTGGTATACCGGGTCGGAGGGGTGATCCTCTCCCGGGAGATTCTCCTGGCTTCCAAGGCAGAACAGGTACTGCTCAGATACACCCTTCTCGATGCGCATTCTGATACCCTGTTGCGTCTCAGGCCCTTCCTGGCTTTTCGCAATTTTCATGCCCTCAGCAAGGCCAATCTCAATGTCAATACAAAGTATACGGAGGTAAAAAACGGGATCATGTCGAGGTTGTATGAGAATCACCCAGGCCTTTACATGCAGTGTTCGCAGCCGGTGGAGTTTATACCGGTACCTGACTGGTACTACAACATTGAGTACATGGAGGAGCAGAAGCGGGGCTATGAGTATAAAGAGGATCTTTATGTACCAGGTTATTTTGAAATGCCCATTAAGAAAGGAGAATCCATTGTCTTTTCTGCCTCCACCAGTGAGGTGGAGCCCGGGGGCCTTAAGAAAAAATTTTCTGCTGAATTGAATCAGCGCATTCCCAAGGATAGTTTAAAGAACTGCCTGCTGAATGCCGCCCAGCAATTTATCGTTTATAAGAAGGATTCCACAGATATCATAGCCGGCTTCCACTGGTTCGGTACCTGGGGCAGAGATACCTTTATGGCACTGCCCGGGCTCACCCTGTCCACCGGGAATCTTCCCCTGGCTCTGGAAGTGATCGACTCCATGGTGGCCCGTATGCAGCACGGTCTATTCCCCAATGCTTTGTTCAAAGGGGAATCGACCTATAATGCTGTGGATGCTCCCCTATGGTTTGTATGGGCCCTCCAGCAGTATGCCGGCCATGATCCGGAATTTGATGTCTGGAAGAAATATGGCCATGCCATAAAATCTGTTCTGGAAAACTACCGTGAGGGTAGCGCCGGGTTTATCAGAATGGAGGAAAACGGACTGATCCATGCTGCCCTGGAAGGCATTGCACTCACCTGGATGGATGCCTCGGCAGATGGCCAGGCGGTGACTCCCAGACCAGGTAAGGTAGTAGAGGTGAATGCACTCTGGTACAACGCGGTATGCCAGGCGGTGGAGTGGTCTAAGGGGCGTGATACGAAGTTTTTCAAGGCTTGGCAAGCCCTGCCTGATCTAATCCGTGGCTCTTTTATTGAGCAGTTCTGGAGCGAGGAAAAGGCTTACCTGGCCGATTATGTAAATGATGGCTTCAGGGACCTTTCCGTCAGACCCAACCAGGTGGTGGCTGTCTCCATGGATTATTCTCCAATCACTCTGGAGATGAAAAAATCCATTCTCGATGTAGTGGAAAGCGAGTTGTTAACTCCCAGGGGATTAAGAACTCTTTCGCCCAAGAATGAAGCCTATAAGGGGGTATATGAGGGCAACCATGAGAAACGCAACAGGGCCTGTCACCAGGGTAACGTATGGCCCTGGTTACTGGAACACTATGCCAAAGGGGTCCTCGATGTGCACAAAAAAACGGGTCAAAACCAGGTGAAGATAATTTTTGATGGATTTGAAGAGGATGTGGCGGAGAGGGGAATAGGCACCCTCTCTGAACTATATGATGGTAACCCGCCACACATGGCAAGAGGTGCCATTTCGAAGGCCACTGGAGTAGCAGCCTTGTTGAGAATCAACCAGATGATTGAAGGTTTTAACTAATTATTCTTTTCTTAGTCTATGAGGGTCTTGATGTTCGGGTGGGAGTTCCCACCACATATTTCCGGAGGGTTAGGTACCGCGTGTTACGGGCTTACCCGTGGCATGGCTTCCGTGCCAGGCATGGAAATACTGTTTGTGGTGCCCAAAGCCTACGGAGATGAGGACCAAAGCAGGATTCGTTTGCTTGGTGCGGGGGATGTCACCCTCGACATCAGGAAAGCCAGGGAACACAAATTCCTGAAAGATCTTTCATACATTCAGATTAATTCAAACCTGGTTCCCTACACCTCACCGGAGGAGTATGAGGAGCTGGTCAATCTTGCTGAGAATGAGGGAAAGCGCCTGGTTGAAACCACCATGGGTGGTAAACTGAACTTCACGGGGACCTATGGCAGGAACCTCTACGAAGAAATTGCCAATTATGCGGTGGTAGCAGGTGAAATTGCGCTGAAGGAGGAATTTGATATCATCCATGCCCACGACTGGCTCACCTATCCGGCAGGGATTGCAGCCAAGAGAGCTTCAGGGAAATCCCTGGTCATTCATGTACATGCCACCGATTTTGATCGAAGCGGTGGCAAGGTCAATCCTACTGTTTTTGAGATCGAGAAAATGGGCATGCACCTGGCCGACAAGATCATAACCGTCAGCAACCTGACCCGCAATACGGTGATCGACAAATACGGGATCCATCCCGATAAGGTGGTGACAGTATACAATGCGGTCGATCCGCTTCCCGATGATGAAAAACTGCAGTTGAAACGAGGAATCAACGACAAGGTGGTTACCTTCCTGGGCAGGATCACCCTGCAGAAGGGACCTGAATACTTTGTTCAGGCGGCCTACAAAGTGCTCAGGAAAATGGACAACGTACGTTTTGTGATGGCCGGAAGCGGGGAGCTATTGGAGAAAATGATCCACTGGACCGCAGCCCTGGGGATTTCAGACAGGTTTCACTATACAGGTTTTCTGAAAGGTGACGATGTGTTCAGAATGTTTTCCATCAGCGATGTCTATGTCATGCCCTCCGTGTCCGAACCTTTTGGAATATCGCCTCTTGAAGCAATGCAGTCCAATGTGCCCTCCATCATTTCGCACCAGTCGGGTGTGGCCGAGATACTGAAGTATGCCTTTAAGGTCGATTTCTGGGATGTGGATGCCCTGGCCGATGCCATATACGGGCTGCTCAACTATCCCTCCCTGTCAGAAATGTTCAGAAAGCACGGTGTGGAGGAGGTCCAGAATATGAAATGGGAAAATTCGGGAAAGAAAGTTCATGCCATTTATAAAGAATTTGTTCAGTAAAAAAACAGCCTTACATATGAGAACCATCTGTTTCTACTTCCAGGTCCACCAGCCATTCCGGTTCAGAAGGTATCGCTTCTTTGATATTGGGAACGATCATTACTACTATGATGATTACTCCAATGAATCAATTCTGCAGAAGGTGGCTCAGAAATGTTACCTGCCTGCCAATGCCTTGATGCTGGAACTGATTCAGAAGCACAAGGGAAAATTCAAAATTGCCTATTCTATTTCTGGGATTGCTTTGGATCAGTTCCGGCTTTACGCCCCTGAGGTGCTGGAGAGTTTTAAGAAGCTGGCTGATACCGGCCATGTGGAGTTCCTGGCAGAGACCTATGCCCACTCCCTTTGTTCGCTGAAAGGAAAAGAGGAGTTCCAAAGGCAGGTGAAGGCCCATGGTGAACTGATCAATGAACATTTCGGACAGGTTCCCCAAGTGTTCCGCAATACAGAATTGATCTATTCGGACGAGATTGGCGCCATGGTGGCAGATATGGGATACAAGGCGATGCTGACCGAAGGCGCAAAACACGTGCTGGGCTGGAAGAGCCCGAATTACCTCTACTGCAATGCCATCAATCCGAAACTGAAGCTGCTGTTAAAGAATTTTAAGTTAAGCGACGACATAGCTTTCCGGTTCTCCAACAAAGGATGGCCCGAATACCCTCTTACCGCGGAGAAGTATGTGTCCTGGATGAACCAGGCTCCCGACGGCGAAGAGGTGATCAACCTGTTCATGGATTATGAGACTTTTGGGGAACATCAATGGAAGGAGACCGGCATCTTTGATTTCCTGAAAGCCCTTCCGCAAACGGTATTTAAGCGCTCAAAGTTTACCTTCAGCACGCCTTCAGAAGTGGCGAGCAAACTGCAGGTGGTATCTGCTGTCAATGTACCCAATGCCATATCATGGGCCGACGAAGAAAGGGACCTGACCGCCTGGCTTGGGAATGAATTGCAGAATGAAGCATTTAATAAACTTTACTCCCTGGGTGAGAAGGTGTATGCATCTGACGACGATGCCATTAAGCAGGACTATACCTACCTTCAGGTAAGTGACCACTTCTACTATATGTCCACGAAATTTTTCTCCGACGGAGAGGTCCATTCCTATTTCAATCCATACGACACTCCATATGAAGCCTTCATCAATTACATGAACGTGCTGAGCGATTTCGAAATCCGCGTCAATGCTTCGGTGCGTTCCGATGCGGATGACCAGGTAGCTCGCCTTAGCAAGATCATCAAAGAGAAGGACGAGCAACTGGAGAAACTGGAGAAGCGTCTGGCCACAGGAGTAAAAGAACCAAAGAAAACAACAAGCAAAAAAGCTGTGGTAGCCAGCAAGAAAGTACCTGTAACTCCAAAGAAAGCTGCTGAAAAAAGCCCGGCAACAGCCAAAAAGGCTCCG
>SPBY01000316.1 GCA_004525825.1 Bacteroidia bacterium | reverse complement strand
GTGGATTCATCGGATTCTTTATTGATGTTGGCCAGCCCAAAAACATACCGGGTTTCAGCAAAAAAGATCATGTTGCCATGGGGATAACTAACACCGCCTCCCAAACCCAGGCCAAAATCGAAACCATTGGTATTGTCTTTCTCATCCTGGATGTAACCCTCGTCGTCTTCGTATTTGGCGCCTGTAAGCAATCCAATACTTGGGCCGGCCATCGCATAGGGTACCAGTGTAGAATTAATCAGGAAGGCATATTTGATCATGATGGGCAGCTCTATGTAATTCACTTTATATTTCAGTGTGAACGAACTGGTTTTTATGGTACCGCCTTTCTGCAGATACATAGGCTCCAGATGCAGAATGATTTGATTGGTCAGGGGTCTGTCCACAACCGCTCCTATTCCAAAACCCAGCTTGCTTGAATAGTCCTCCGAAACGGTTCCTGTTGGGACACTGATGCCTGCAATGTTAAAGCCGATTAATCCTCCAATCTGCCACTGTGCCTGCAGGGGGATAAGCGACAATAATGCAAGGCTTATGATTACTAAAATTTTACGCAGGCTCATGATTTTTCCTCCTTTCCATTTCAGGTATAAGTTACAACTTATTATAATGGAAATCAGGGGTTTATTGTTAAAGGAAAGTTAATTAAAAGCCCTCAATATTTCTTCTTCTCAAGAGAATCTTTGAATAATCCCGGCCCAGTTTATCGTCATAAAATTCATAGGATCTCTTGGCCCATACCAGGGCATTTTCCGTGTCGCCAAGCACCTCATTGGCTACGGCGATATTGAGACAGGCCCGGCCTGCGGTTTTTCGTTTCCCATGATCTGACAATTCACTCCATACCTCTATAGCTCCTTGCCAGTTAGCCACTTCGGCTCGCCTGTATCCGGCCATGAACTGATGTTTTGCCGATCCGCTTGTTCTTTTATAAAGGTCTCTTCTGACCACATAGTAGCTGGGCAGGAAACGCTCGACGTACGCCCTTCCAGCTTCATAGGCTGTTTCGGGAAGCGCATGGGGGGGAATGATACCTCCCTGGATATCGAAGCTTGTGTAAGAGTTATGCTGATACTGGTCGATGATGAGTTTTGTCTTCGGATTGTACAATCTCCAGTAACAGGCCACATTCATTTTGATCTGGCCAGGCAACGCAGGCACCGGTGACCCCGTTGAAAGGATGGCGGCTGCCTGGCTGGTAGCGGTGGATACCAGCAAATCCGTATTGGAATCGAAGGTTTCAAGAACCAGCAGGGCATCGGCTCCTTCCGTTTTACAAATATCAGCCACCAGGTTCCAATCCAGCAATTCGGGCAACTCTCGTGTCCCGGTACCATACATCTTTACTGTAGCAGGAATGATCAACAAGACATTTTCCAGTCCAAGGATGGCATCATACACCCCTTTGATACTTTCATCAGATGCCAGTCGGTCGGAGCCTGCCACCTCGGTGGTGATAATGGCTTCCACGATTTTTTCATCTCTATCTTCTTCCCTGGTAAGAGAGCGGTTCACTGCTGCGATGGAATTTACATCCTCGGGCAGGTAGGCGACAGGGGCGGTAGGATAATTTAAACTCACATATCCATACCTGCTGCATCCGGCAATGGCCAGGACCAGCATCAACATAAGAAGCAAATTTTTCATTGTGATTGGCTTTTTACTGCATATATGGTACGAAAAGATACCGGCAAAGTTTGAATTATTAATGGCATTGTGTTCAAAGGTGAAAAGCCACTATATTTACTTGGAGGTATTCATACACTCCTCATTAACCTGAAACCGCAATTCCTGAAATGAAAAAAGCTGTCCTTTTGCTCCTCGCTTTTGCTGTGCTCACAGGCTGCAAGGAAAAGAAAAGTGAAATTCCTGTCATCGATCCGGGATTTATCTCCTACGTCTCCGGATTCACCAGCGGGGTGGTCTCCGCCAGTTCCCATGTGGTCCTGTCCATGGTTTCCGACATACCGGAAGCTGTAAGAACGGAAGCATTGGATCAGGACCTGTTAGAGATCAAACCTTCGGTCAGGGGTACGTACTCCTGGGTGGACAGTCGTACCCTGGAGTTCCTTCCCGAGGGAATGCTCGATCCGGGCACGGTCTATCAATGCAGGTTTCACCTGGATAAACTGATGGAGGTTCCCGGCGGATTGGAAGTCCTGGAGTTTCAGTTTCAAACCATTCAGCAATCCCTGTTTGTGGAGCTGGAAGGCCTGACCGCTCTGGACGACGAAGATCTGCAGTGGCAGCAGTGAAAAGGCATCCTGAAAACGGCCGATTATGCCGATGTGGAACAGGTGGAACAGGTCCTGAAAGGTTACCAGGACGGGAAGGTACTCCAGCTAAAATGGATCCACAAGCCCGAAGGGACCCAGCACGATTTCACGGTGGATAGCATTTTTCGCAGCAAGGAGAAGGAAGAGGTCCTGGTGCAGTGGGATGGCAAAGGGATTCAAAGCGGGGACAAGGGGGAGGAGCTGGTGGCCATTCCGCCACTGGGCGACTTTAAGCTGATGAATACGCACGTGAGGCAGCAGCCCGATCAGTATGTCAGCCTCTTCTTTTCCGACCCCATCAGCAAATCCCAGGATTTGCGAGGACTCATCTACCTGGAGTCGGGAGAGGAGCTCAGACTGGAACGAGAGGGAAGCCAGGTCAAGGTATACCCTGTTAACAGGCTTCAGGGCTCCCAAAAACTGGTAATCAGCGAGGTCATCAGAAATACCCTGGACTACAAGCTGGTGGAATCTTACCGCCGGGATATCGAGTTTACCAGCATCCATCCGGATGTGGCACTGATTGGTGACGGGGTGATCCTGCCGGGGACAGACTGAATGATCTTTCCTTTCAAGGCGGTCAACCTGAAGGCCGTGAACGTGCGGATCATCAAAATCTTTGAAGATAACATCGGGCAGTTCTTCCAGGATAACTACTACAGCGGCGACAGCGAGTTGAAGCGGGTGGGACGGATGGTCCTTAACAAGGAGATTGTGTTGAGCTCAGACAGGGCGGTGGATTACGGTAGCTGGAACATCTTCTCGCTGGATCTGGCTGAACTGATCGAAACCGAACCAGGGGCCATCTACAATGTGTCGATCACCTTCGATCGTTCCCAATCTCTTCTTCCCTGTGCAGCAGAGGATAAAGAGGAAGCACAGAAGCCTTTTAAACGGAACACGGAAGTGGAGCGCTTTAACGATCCACCCACGGGGGACTATTATTGGGACTATTACTATGAGGACTACAACTGGAGCGAGCGGGAAGATCCCTGCAGCGACTCCTACTATGTCTTTAAGAAAAACAGAAACGAAGCTTCCCGCAATGTGCTTGCTTCCGACCTGGGAATCATTGCCAAGGGGGGACAGGGTACCGATCTGTTAGTAGCGGTGACCAGCCTGGTGAGTAGCGAACCCTTATCGGGCGTGGAGCTGGAAATTTATAACTACCAGCAGCAGCTGATGGAGCTAAGGCAGACCGACCAGAAAGGAATGGCGACCATCGCCCTGGAAAGCAAGCCCTACCTGCTGATAGCCAAATATGGACGCCAGCGGGGCTACCTGAGGCTGGACGATGGATCGGCCCTTTCCACCAGCATGTTCGATGTGAGTGGCAACAAGAATTCCCAGGGAATCAAAGGCTACCTGTATGGTGAACGCGGGGTGTGGCGGCCAGGCGATTCCATCTACATGTGCTTTGTGCTGGAGGATAAGAATGAGATCCTTCCAGGCAATCATCCTGTGAGGTTTGAATTATTCACCCCGGAGAGTCAGCTCTACCTGAACAAGACTCGGACTTCCGGACTTAACGGGGTCTATGATTTCCGTACCGCTACAGGGGCCGATGCTCCTACCGGGAACTGGCTGGCCAAGGTAAGTGTGGGTGGTTCGAGTTTTACCAAAACCGTAAAAATTGAGACGGTGAAACCGAACAGGCTTAAGATTAATATAGATTTTGGAACCGAGGTTCTGAAAAGAGGTCCCGTAGCCGGAACCCTGAATGCCCTTTGGCTTCATGGTGCACTGGCCAGGAATCTGAAGGCCGACATTGAGATGGACCTGCGTTCCACTATCACCACTTTCGAGGAGCATCAGGGCTATGTTTTCGACGATCCTGCCAAGAGCTTTGAGTCTGAAGAGGAGATGATTTTTGAGGGAAAACTGGATAGCCTTGGTAATGCACGTTTTACTCCCGGCATCAAGGTAGGGAAGGAGGCGCCTGGTATGCTGCAGGCCTTTTTCAAGACCCGGGTCTTTGAGAACTCGGGCGATTTCAGTGTGGATCGCTTCCCCGTTTTATACTCCCCATTCAAGCACTATGTGGGAGTAAAAATCCCTGAGGGTCCGGGTTGGAACGGGGCTCTGTATTCCAACGAAAGCAACCTGATCCCCATCGTAACTGTCGATGAATCAGGCAAACCTGTGGACATCCCCAACCTGTCCATTGAGATCTACGATGTCAACTGGAGGTGGTGGTGGAACAGGGATGAGTACGACGACCTGGCTTCCTATGTGGGCAACCGAAGCCGTCACCTGATCAAAAAGGATAAGATTAGTACGGTGAACGGAAAGGCCATGTATGAGATGAACTTTGATAAAAATCTTTGGGGAAGAAAGCTGATCCGGATCACCGATCCAAGCGGGGGACACAGTACCGGGCAGACCTTCTATCTTGACTACCGGGGTTACTGGGAGACCAATACCCAGGAGGGACCGGGGGGAGCGGAGATGCTATCCTTCACCACGGATAAAAAAGAGTATCAGGTGGGGGAGGAGATAATCCTGAACCTGCCGGAAATAGAAGAAGGACGAGCCCTGGTCAGCAT
>SPBY01000117.1 GCA_004525825.1 Bacteroidia bacterium | reverse complement strand
TCCTCCAGGCTGAATTCCCTGAATGTATAGGAGGCGATTCCAAGTTGAAATGGAATGCCCGCTTCTTTAAGGGGCGAAGACGGGGTTGAAGCAAGTATTGAAGGGGTCTGTGCAGCCAGGGCACCGGCTCCTGCAACTCTTAAGAAATTTCGTCGGGAAACATGCATGGTATTTGATTTGTGGTTTTCTGATATTGGGAGTTAAATTAACAAAAAAGTATCACAGGGCATGGGATTAAATCAGCATTTTCTCCGTACCTTAATTCTCCAATAAAAAAAATGCCAAACCATGAAACATCTTAGATCTGTTATTTCACTTTTTTTCCTGCTTTCCTTGTTTGCAAATTCAAGGGCCCAGGTGGACCCATGCAGCCAATTCCCAATGACGAAAGTGTTCGTCAGGGTGTGCTCAAAAACGGGATGACCTACTATATCAAATCCAACCAGGAGCCTAAGGAGCGGGCTTCCTTTTATATCATTCAGAATGTGGGAGCGCTACTGGAAGAGGATAATCAAAACGGATTGGCCCATTTTCTGGAACATATGGCATTCAACGGCACCCAACACTTTGAAGAGAACGGGATCATCGATTTTCTTGAGAAGCACGGGGTTGCCTTCGGCAGGAACATAAATGCTTATACCAGTCAGAACCAGACGGTGTATAACCTGACAGATGTCCCGGTGAACGACCCCGGACTTCTTGACAGTTGCCTGCTGGTTCTGAATGACTGGTCCAATTACCTTTTGCTTACAGAAGAAGAAATTGATAAGGAAAGGGGAGTGATCAAGGAGGAGTGGAGAACACGGCGTACTGCTCAATTCAGGATGTACTCTGAATCGATGAAATACCTGTACCCCAACTCCAAGTTTGCAGAAAGGGACGTGATTGGGGACCTGGAAGTGATAGAGAATTTCGAGTATGACGTACTCAGGGATTTCTATCATCTCTGGTATCGTACCGATCTGCAGGCCATTGCCATGGCCGGGGACTTTGATGCAGACGAGATGGAGAAAAAGGTCATCGCTCTTTTCTCCCAGATACCAGCGGTGGAGAATCCGCCGGAAAGACCTTTTTTCGAAATTCCGGATCATGAGGAACCTGTATATGGACTGGTGACCGATGCAGAGGCCGACCAGGCCATGATGCAGTTTATGATTCGTCACAGGAAATCCCATTCCGGTCCGGAAACCTTCATGGATCACAGGGAGGACTATATCCATCAACTTTTCAATGCCATGATGGGACAAAGGTTCCAGGAGCTGGTCCAGAAAGGGGATCCTCCTTTTGTGGTTGGAATGGTTAATTATGGTGATTTTGAGAGGGGTTATGAAGCTCTGCAAGCATTTGCCATCCCCAAACCCAACCAGGAAGAGATGGGTTTTACAGCCCTGATGACCGAACTGGAACGGGCTAAAAGATTTGGATTTACCCAGGGGGAGCTGGATCGTGCCAAGGCTGAAATCCTGGCCCAATGGGAAAAGTATTATTTAGAGAGGGATAAGATCAGCAACGATGAGCATATCAATGCCTTTGTGGACAATTTCCTGGACGGGGATGCCTATCCTTCTGCTGAATTTGGCTACCAGGCTGTCCAGGCTATTCTGCCCACCATTTCGGTGGCGGATTTCAGCCAGCGCATGGGCAAGTGGATTAGTGATAAAAATGTGGTACTGGTGGTACAGGGACCCGAAGGGGACGGCGTGGAACATCTTTCCGAGGCTGCTTCCCTGGCCGTTATGGAACAGGTGGCTGCAGCAGAAATTGAGCCTTACCTGGATGAAGCGCTGGCAGAGTCACTGGTTTCCGAAGAGCCCGCACCTGCCGCCATTGTCAGTGAAAAACAGTTGGAAGAACTGGGTGCTGTTGAGTGGACCCTCGCCAACGGAGCCACGGTGGTATACAGGCATGCCGATTTTGAGAAGGACCAGGTCCAGATCAGCGGATATAGCAAGGGGGGCAGCTCCCTCTATGGTGCAGAAGATGTACCCAATGCCGATATGCTAACCGCTTTGGTAAGCATGTACGGGGTGGGAGAGTTTGATGCCATGGGCCTTCAGAAAATGCTTACCGGCAAAAATGTCTCCCTCCAGCTGAGCCTGGGCGATCTCTCTGAAGGATTGAGCGGAACCGCTAGTCCCAAGGATGTAGGAGCTATGATGCAGCTCATCTATCTGCATTTCAATCAACCCAGGTTTGACAGGGAGGCACATGACGCCATCATTGCCAGGTATATGGCCTTTGTGGAGAACATGAACAACAATCCTCAGAAGGTGATGGGCGATTCCCTGAACCTGATCCTTACCGATTATCACCCCCGGACCAGGGTGCTGGACACTGAGTTTCTTGAAGATATTAGTTACGAAAGACTTGAAGAGATATACAGGGATCGATACGCCGATGCCAGCGATTTTCTGTTTATCATCGTGGGCAATATGGATCAGGAAGAAGTGAAGGTGTTGGCACAAAAGTATATAGGAGCCATTGGAGACCTGGACAGGACCGAGAGCTGGATCGACCGCAAGGTCTATGAGCCAGAAGGGAAGGTAGAGAAAATCATTCCCATGACCCTGGCCATCCCCAAAGCCAATGTGAATATCGTATTCAACCAGGAGATGGAATATACTCCCTATAACCGTATGGTCATGAGAGTCATTGAGAATATTCTGAACCTTCGCTACACAGAATCCATCCGGGAAGAAGAAGGCGGAACTTATGGGGTAAGAATCGGGACCTCACTGAGTAAAGAGCCAATTGAGAAAGCACGCATGCAAATTCAATTCGACTGTGATCCGGAGAGAGCAGCTGACCTGAAAGAGAAGGTGTATGCGGAGCTCGATAAGCTGGCCAACGAGGGTCCGACCGAAGAGGATCTTTCCAAAACGGTGGAAAACATCCTCAAAGACCGGCAGCAGAGCAAGGAACACAATTCCTACTACCTCTCAACGCTTTATAACTACTATGTCTACGGGATAAACTTCGACGATCCGGCCAACTACGAGGATATTGTCAATAGTCTGACCGCCAAAGATGTGCTTAAGGTAATGAAGGCATTTTACGATGATCCCAACATCGTTGATGTGGTCTTTGTTCCAAAGGAAGAAGCAAGCACCGAATAAACTGGTGAGGTATATCAGAGATAGTAGATTGAACGGGCTGAAATTTAGGCCCGTTCTTCTTTTTAAAACAGCCCGTGGATCTGGGCGTTGATGTTGTCAATGATCGAACTCAGATCTTCAGGCTTGTCCCGGAAGTTGAGGTCGTTCACATCCACAATCAGTAGTTTCCCCAGGCTGTAGGTCTCCACCCACGCTTCGTAACGCTCGTTCAGGTGCTTCAGGTAGTCCAGGCGTATGTTGTTCTCATACTTCCGTCCCCTCTGCTGGATCTGGTCCACCAGGGTAGGGATGTTAGCGCGCAGGTAGATCAGCAGGTCGGGAGGTTCGATGAGCGAACTCATCAGGTTGAACAGGGCGAAGTAGTTCTCAAAATCCCTGGTGCTCATCAGGCCCATGCTGTGCAGGTTGGGCGCAAAGATGTAGGCGTCTTCGTAAATGGTGCGGTCCTGGATGATCTTCTTGCCGGATTGATGTATTTTCACGATCTGGCTGAACCGGCTGTTGAGGAAGTATATCTGCAGATTAAAGGACCACCGCTGCATGTCCTGGTAAAAGTCATTGAGATAAGGATTGTCATCTACATCCTCGTAATGGGCCTCCCATCCATATTGTTTTGCTAATAAAGTGGTTAAGGTGGTTTTACCAGACCCGATGTTTCCCGCAACGGCTACATGCATACTACTCGATTTATTGGGTGAATCAGACTAAAGATAGTAACTTTTATCGGCTTAGAATGTTTGACAGCTCATCTAAATATTTTCGGTCGTTGGCCAGCCTTGGAATTTTGTTCTGACCTCCCAGTTTGCCACGTTTTTGCATCCACCGGTAAAAGGTCCCGGGCTCAAGGGATACAACTTTTGGCAACATCAGGGTAATGTTTTTGAAACGTTTGGCTTCATAATCCGAATTGACGGAGCAAAGAGTACGATCCAGCACCTCGGTAAAATGTTCCAGGCTGCTGGGAGGAGTCTCAAACTCAATCATCCACTCGTGCCCCCCCTTGGATTTATCACCCATATACATGGGTCCGGCTGTATACTCCTTTACCACTGCACCAGTTTCTTCACAGGCGCCCTTCAGTGCTTTTTCAGCATTATCCTGGATCACTTCCTCACCGAAAGCATTGATAAAGTACTTGGTTCGACCTGAGATTTTGATTCTATGGGGAACAAGTGAAGTGAACACCACCGTATCTCCAATCATGTATCTCCATAAGCCCCCGTTGGTGGTGATGATCATGGCGTAATTGATTCCCGCTTCCACGTCATCAATTGTATATACCGGGGGATTGTCATCATGGATGTGATCTACGGGTACGAATTCATAGAATATACCCAGATCCAGCATCAGCAACATATCGTCACGTTCCAGTTCATCCTGAATGCCAAAGAAGCCCTCCGAAGCATTGTAAGTCTCCATGTAGTTCATGGAATCTGAAGGGATCAGCTTTTGGTATATTTCCCGGTAGGGAGCAAAACTGACTCCACCATGGGTGAAAAGCTCCAGGTTGGGCCATACTTCCAATATATTGTTCTTTCCAGTGAAGTCCAGGATGGCCCTCAATAAAACCAGGTTCCAGGACGGAACCCCGGCAATGCCTGTGACATTTTCGTTGACCGTATGGCTGGTAATTTTTGCCAGTTTCTCTTCAAAATCGCGAATCAGGGCGATCTCCGCGGTGGGAGTCCGAATTAATTGCGCCCAGAAAGGCAGGTTTTCGATGATCACTGCAGAAAGATCCCCATAGTAGGACTGGTTGCTGAACTTATTCACCTCAGCACTACCTCCCATGGTCAGGGTTTTCCCTTTCAGAATCCCACTGTCAGGCTTTTGCTGGGTATAGAAAGCAATCACATCTTTTCCGCCGCGGATGTGGCAATCTTCAAGTGCTTCATTGCTCACAGGGATATATTTGCTTTTATCGGAAGTGGTTCCCGACGATTTCGCAAACCATTTGATCTCGGAGGGCCAAAGCAGGTTTTGTTCATCCTCCATGATCCGGCTGATATAGGGTTTCACATCGTCGTAGGTGCTGATGGGGACACGCTGCTGGTAATCTTGTATGGAGTTGATGGAATCGTATCCGTACTGGATTCCCCAGGTGGTACGTAAGGCCTGTTCGATCAGTTTGGTAAAGACCTCCTTCTGCACATTAAAGGGGTATTTCTTGAAAAGGTCAATCTGGTGAAGCCTTTTCACATTGACCCAGGAGACGATGGAGTTGATCAAAGGCATGCCGGGCCGTTTAAAGGATCAGCATGGCGTCTCCATAGGTGCCGAATTTGTAATTCTCCTTGATGGCCACCTGGTAGGCATTCATCAGAAGGTTGTATCCGGCAAAGGCAGAAACCATCATCAACAAGGTGGAATAGGGGAGGTGAAAGTTGGACACCATCCTGTTGGGCACACTGAATTCGTAAGGAGGGAAAATAAATTTATTGGTCCACCCATCATACTCCTTCAGATATCCGTCCGTAGAAACTGAGCTCTCCAGGGTACGCATCACGGTGGTGCCTACAGCGCAGATGTTGCTTTTCCGGTCCTTGGCAGCATTTACAATTTTTATTGCTTCGTCGAGGATTTTGATTCTCTCAGAATCCATTTTATGTTTGGTCAGGTCCTCTACATCCACGGTCCTGAAATTACCCAGTCCCACATGAAGTGTGATGTAAGCAAAATCGATTCCCTTAATTTCAAGCCTTTTTAAAAGCTCACGGCTGAAGTGCATCCCAGCTGTGGGCGCAGCTACTGCACCTTCATGCTTGGCATATACAGTCTGGTAGCGCTCCTTGTCCTCCGGCTCCACCTTTCTTTCGATGAATTTGGGAAGAGGGGTTTCCCCCAGGTTAAACAGGGTCTTTTTAAAATCATCGTATTCTCCATCATACAGGAAGCGCAGAGTGCGTCCCCGGGAAGTGGTGTTATCGATGACCTCAGCCACCAGTACATCGTCTTCTCCAAAATATAGCTTGTTTCCGATCCGGATTTTTCGGGCCGGATCCACCAGAACATCCCAGAGACGCTGTTCCCGGTTGAGTTCCCGAAGAAGGAACACTTCGATCTCGGCCCCTGTTTTCTCCTTGTTGCCATACAAACGGGCGGGAAATACCTTGGTGTCGTTAAAGACCATCACATCATTGTCCTCAAAATATTCAATGATTTCTTTGAATGTCCTGTGTTCAATCTGTTCAGTGTCGCGGTGCAAAACCAACAGCCTTGATTCGTCACGATTCTTGGCTGGAAATTTCGCAACCAGCTCTGTGGGCAGGTCAAATTTATACTGGGATAACTTCATATTGGGATTGTGAATTTTTGAATGATGAGAGCATCGTTATACGTAAGAAACACAAATATGTTACAAAAGTTTAAGATTTTTTTCAAAGTTCTCAAGAGAAATGGCTTGATCCAGCTCATAGGGCCCTATTCTGGTGCGTCTGAGCCCGGTCAAATGAGCTCCGGAATTCAGTTTCTCCCCCAGATCCCTGGCCAGAGATCGGATGTAGGTACCTTTGCTGCATTCTACCTGTAAGGTGAGGTCCGGGAGACTAAGTGACAACAATTCAAGGTGGGATATATTAATAAGCTGAGTCTTCAGTTCCACTGTCTTCCCTTTCCTGGCCATCACGTAGGCGCGTTTTCCATCCACGCTCTTGGCAGAAAAAAGAGGGGGCATCTGCTCCTGTTCTCCTTTAAATTCCAAAAGCGCCTTCTCGATCTGCTCCTGACTAATGTGCTCCCACGGGTAGTTTTTATCCACATCTGTTTCCACATCGAACGACGGAGTGGTGGCACCTAACCGGACCTCGGCAGTATATGCCTTATCCATGTCCTGGAACTGCATGATCTTTTTGGTGGCTTTCCCGGTACATATGATTACCAGGCCTGTGGCAAGCGGATCGAGTGTCCCGGCATGCCCCACCTTGATCTTCTTGATCCCAAGGTGGTATCCTAAGGATCCACGGATCTTGTTGACCACATCAAAGGAGGTCCAGTTCAGGGGCTTATCAATATAAAGAACAGCGCCTTCCAGGAATGCTTCGGGATTATTATACTCCATTAATTCAGGAAAATAGGATTGATACGATTCCAACAATGGCACAGTAAATGGCAAACCAGTAAAGATTTCCTTTCTTCACCAGGCTGATCATCCAGGTGCAGGCAAGGTAGCCCGACAGGAAAGCAGCCACAAATCCAATGACAAGTGATACGGTAGGGATTTCCACTCCGGCCGGGGAGGATGAGAGGGAAAGAATATCAAGAAATGCTGCGCCGATAATCGGCAACAATACCATCAGGAAGGAGAAACGGGCCACCTCGCTCCGTCCGTTTTTCATCAGCAAACCGGCGGAGATGGTGGCTCCCGATCTTGAAATTCCTGGAATGGTGGCTATGGCCTGGGCAATGCCCATCAGGAAGGCATCCAGGAAGGGGATTTTTTTGGTACCTGCTTTTACTAGCTGGGTGGAGAATAAGAGGGCAGCGGTGACCAGCAGTGCACTGCCTACCAGAACCAGGTTGCCCGAAAACAGCGATTCCACATTTTCCCGGAAGAATACTCCAATCACCAGGACCGGGATCATAGACATCAGGATCTTAGATACGTATTTAGTTTCTTCGTTCCATTGAAAGGCCAGGAGTCCTACTGCCAGTTTTTGAATGTCGCGGTAGAACACGGTGATGGTACTTAGCACAGTAGCAAAATGGACCAGAACAGTGAAGGTAAGACTCTCCTTGACCTCCACATTCAACAATACTTTCCCGATCTCCAGGTGTCCGCTGCTGCTTACCGGCAAAAATTCAGTTAGTCCCTGAACCAGGCCCAGGATTAATGCTTCAAACCATGTCATAAATAGAGGGTGCTTTAATCTTGGGGTCCTTTAGTTTTGGGTTTTTTCATGA
>SPBY01000472.1 GCA_004525825.1 Bacteroidia bacterium | reverse complement strand
TGTAGAATGGCCTTCTCCAAATCAAGGCCTTCAGCCAGTGAGACGGCCAGCTGACCATTGAACACATCCCCGGCAGCTGTTGTATCCATGGCCTCCACACGAAAGCCAGGGATCAATTTCTGAAGACCGGAAGCTTGATCTGACAGGAAAGCACCCTGTGAACCCATGGTAATGATCACTGTTTGTATACCCCGCATGTGAAGAATATCGGCTGCCTTTATAGCCGAAGCTGCATCACTCACCTCGATCCCTGTGAGCTTTTCCGCTTCGGTTTCGTTGGGCGTAAGGATATCCACCTTCTCCAGAATATCATTGCTTAGCTCGGCGGCAGGGGCCGGATTCAGGATCACCCGGGTATCAAATTCTGCACAGAGCTCCACCGCTTTCTGAACGGTTTCCATGGGAGTCTCCAGCTGGATCAGCATGTAGTCTGCTTCTTCAAAGGCCTCCTCTGCATCCTCAAGATCGGCAGCGCTAAGCTCTCCGTTGGCCCCTGAAGCCACGGCAATGGCATTCTCTCCCTTGTGGGAAACCGTAATCATGGCGATGCCGGAAGGCACCCCTTTGCAAACCTTGATGTCCTCTGTATTGATGTTGTCCTTTTTGTAGCCCTTGATGGCCTGCTCTCCATAAGCATCGTCCCCCACCGCCGCAATGAATACCACCTCTCCTCCTGCCCTTGCAGCGGCCACGGCCTGGTTGGCTCCCTTCCCGCCGGGAAAGGTTTGAAACTGTCCCCCCAGGAGGGTTTCTCCCGGTCGGGGAATTTCCGGAACTTTAATGATCAGGTCGGTGTTGGAGCTTCCGACCACCAGTATTTTCGTCATAGACGCTCAATTTGAGAGGGTGAAACATCAGATTAGACGCGCCGCAATGATCAGGCCCAATCCCGTCAGGAAAAAGAGGAACATGGCCACCAGCAATCCTTTCAGGCCTTCGGCCTTGCCAAACTCCTTCCAGATAAATACTCCCCATAAGGCGGCAATCAGGGTGGCTCCCTGACCCAGTCCATAGGAGATGGCATAGCCAGCCTGTTCGGATGCAATGATGCTGAATGTCATCCCCAGGCTCCAGATCACTCCACCAAGGATTCCAATCAGATGAAGTTTAGGACTTCCCTTTTTAAAGTAGTCCCCGTAGCTGGCCTTTTCGCCCGCTACGGGTTTGTACATGAAAAAGGTGTTCCGTACGAAGTTGGAAATCAGCAGTCCCACTGCAAAGATTACAGAAGCAGTATAGGGAGTAAGTTTCCCCGCTTCGGGAGCAGCAAAATCGGTGGCCATGGAAGCGGCCACAAATCTGTAAAAGAATCCCATCAGAATACCTCCCAGTATGGAGATCACAATCCCCTTGGTGGTGCTGGACATTTTGCCCCCGCTATGCTTGCGGTAGGCCAGGGCATCCAATACAATGGCTATCGCCACCAGGGCCACACCAATGAAGAGGAGCACAGGATTTCCCAGAGGAGTTGCTACGTAATTTACAACCACGCCAATCACCAGGGCCAGGCCGATCCCGATGGGGAAGGCCACCGCCATTCCCGCAATGTTGATGGCCACCACGATCAAAAGGTTGGCAATATTGAAGACTGCTCCGCCCAGCAGGGCCGATCCGATGGCCTTGCCGTCGGCCTGAGCCAGGTCGGCCAGGAAGCCTCTGCCCTCCTCACCTGCACTGCCCATGGTAAAGGCCAGGATCAGGGCCAGGATGAGTACTCCCAGGGAGTAGTCCCAGTAGAAGAGCTGGAAGGCCCATTTTTTAGAGGCCATTTTCTGGGTATTGGCCCATGAACCCCAGCACAGCATGGTGATCACACACATGAGTACTGCGATGAAGTAGGATTGGATGATTATCATTGTGAAAGGGTTAGTGGTTAGTAGATAGTATTAGTGTTTTAGTTTAGCGGGCTATTCCAGTCCGAAGTTCTTCCGGATGTAGTCATATTTCACCACGTTATTTACACTGGGCAGTCCGTGTCCGGCTTCCGGGTAAGCAATGTACTCTTTGCGAACGGTCAATTGGTTATAAGCCGCAAAGTTGATATGGGGCGGACAGGTCTCGTCTTTGAGTCCGACGGACATCAAGACCGGGGCCTTGATCCAGGGTGCCAGGTTCTTAATATCGATGTAGCTCAGATTTTTATAAATTTCATCCTCAGGTATTTCGGGATGTTCCTTAAAGTATTGGACAAACTCCCCGGCCGGCCATCCAGCCACCTTAAAATAATCGCGGAAGTCTGAAAGGAAAGGCACATGTGGCACGCACAGATTGATGCGCTCATTGTCCAGGGCCGCTGTGGCAAAACTGAGTGCTCCGCCCTGACTCCCGCCTTCGACCGCTACCCGGCTGGTATCCACCTCTTTTCTGGAATACAGGAAATCCACTGCCCGGACACAAGCCATATAAGCACCCCGGTAGATATACAATTCTTTATCATCCACATGGTGTTGCAGATAACCGGGAAACCCAGGATTCACGTGATCCTGGCTATTGCCGTGCCCCCTGATATTCAATGCCAGGGCCACCATATCGTCTCCATCGTACATCCATTGGGGGACCATGTTGCTACTGTAACCCTGTACATGAAGAACCGCCGGGTATACTCCCTCTTTTACGGGTTTCATGTACCATCCGCGCACCAGAATGTTGCCCAGCGAACGCATCTCGAGTAGAAAGAATTCGCGGGCATCGGTGCAAAGCTCATCCTGACGGATCAGGTTAAACTGGGGCTCCACCGCATCCAGCTCCCTGCGTGCACGCATCCAGTAATCCTCGAAATCGTCGGGACGGTCCAGGGGTGATACAATCTCTTCGGGCCTGACCCCGATGGCTATGTCTATCCTTTTGTTTTCGGACTCACTCTCCAATACAGCTGTGATGGTGTAAAAACCGGGGGCAAGTACGCCCAGATTGAGTTCTGTGGAGGTTGATTTTCCGCGGTTCACCGAAACAGGTTTTATTAGCTCCACCATCACCCTGCCGAAATCTGAGATACATTCTATTTGAAGGTTTCCATTCAGTACCTCTTTCAATTTGTTCTCAATCTGAAGATTGAAGGATACCGGACCCTTGTTCAGGAAGAGATGATCGTCCCGTTCCATGACCGGCTTCATCACCACCAACTCCTCCATCCCAATGACGGAGAGCCCAATGGGTGCAGCCACAATCACCCCACCGCCACCGCCATCATAGACCCTGACCGCAATGGTATTGACCTGGCCCCAGAGGACTTTCTCTACCGGAATCGGATAGGCTCTGTCCTCCCCATAGCCAGTTACATATCCGGGGGGCATCTTGCCAGTCTGCCCGATAACTTCCCCGTTCCAGTAACTTACATCACAATCGTCGATCCTGCCCAGGTAGAGCACCAGTCCCCCGTT
>SPBY01000596.1 GCA_004525825.1 Bacteroidia bacterium | reverse complement strand
TATCTTCAATTTATGGCCAGGTAGTTTTTACCATCACCATATTATCCGTATTCCTGTTTGTTTCGGTGGGTGTCATTTTCAGATCTGTCAATGAGAGATATCTGAATTCCATCATCCAGCATATAGGAGACAATATCAGTTCCATCGTGGAGGGAGCTCTATACCATTCCATGCTTTCCAACGACCGATCGGCCTTGCATAATGCCCTGGATGTATTGAATACTCTGCCGGATATCGAGGATGTCAATATGTATGACAGCCAGGATAACCTGGTGTATTCATCCTTTTCCGACAATCCCTCAGGCCGCAATAATCCGAATTGCAAGGACTGCCATGACAATTTCAATACCATGTTCCCTGGAAATGAGAAGTCTTTCAAAATTGTGAATTTAGACAGCAAGTGTGAGATGAGCGTCAAAGATCACGAGTACAGACTTCTGATGATGAAATCACCCATATTGAATGAAGAGTCGTGCTACACCGGCAGCTGTCATGCCCACCAGGAGAGTGATGAAGTCCTCGGATCATTGGTAATCAGAATCCCGCTTGAAGAACTTGATGCAGCGGTCAATACCACTTCCAGGAATTTTTTCGTCCTTGCCTCAATAACGACTCTGTTACTTGCCACATTTCTTCTGTTTTTTACCAAAAGAAAAATCCAGCGTCCCTTAACTCAAATTATAAAAGCCAGTGAAGCTATTTCAAACGGCGATACAAGTACCAGGCTGGATATGCATTCTACTCAGATGAGTGATATCAAAATGCTTTCCTCTGCTTTTAATGATATGATGGATAATTTACAATCTGCCACCGACGAACTGCAGGATTGGTCTTATCAGTTGGAACATAAAGTACAAAAGAAGTCAGAAGAATTATCAGCCATCCAGCACGAATTAATTCATGTAGAGCGAATTGCATCGCTTGGTAAATTATCCTCCTCGGTGGCACATGAAATTAACAATCCACTTTCCGGAGTATTGACCTACACAAAATTGGTTTACAAACAATTGCTTAAGCTGGATTTTAAGGAGAGTGATAAAGAGCCCATGTTGAAATACCTTAAAGTGATTGAAGAAGAGACGAAGCGATGTGGTGACATAGTGAAGGGATTACTGGATTTTTCCAGAAAGGATCAGCTGGATTTCAAAACCCACCACCTGCATAACATATTGAGGGATGCATACGTCTTGATGGAACACCAGATGAAGATGGTAAACATCACCTTTAGTACAGATTTTTCTGCCAGCAGTGATTCGATTTACTGTAACGTGAATCAAATAAAACAGGCATCCATAGCCATCCTGTTAAATGCCTTTGAAGCCGTAAGAGAGAACGGGGAAATTGTGATGAAAACAAGCAATCCGGACGAAAACAGCATTAAACTTGAAATAGTGGATAATGGTGTAGGTATTGATCCTGGAGATATACCGCATGTCTTTGAACCCTTTTTCTCTGCGAAGGAAAAGACAAGCGGCATTGGATTGGGATTGGCCATTGTGCATGGAATCGTTCAGAACCATAAGGGTAAAATAGAAATAGATTCTGAATTAGGGAAGGGAACATGCATATCACTTATTTTACCCATCAAAGATATCCAAGATGATTCAAAGAGGGCTTGATAAGGGAAGGGCCACATGGTCAGGTTTTAGAGAGTATCTAAGGTCTTTCTCATCCATTTATGGCCAGGTGGTAAAAACCATCGCCATACTCTCTCTGTTTTTTGTTTTATCGTTTGGAACCATCTTCAGGATGATAAACCAGGAGTTTATTGAAAATACCATTCAGGAGAGTGGTAAAAACGTCTGTATGTTCGTTCAGGGTGCTTTGTATCAGCACATGCTGGAAAACGATAAGAAGGCACTGAGAAACACCCTCGACATTATTAATGAAATACCTGGTATTGAGGATGTAAACATGTACGACGCGGAGAATAACCTTGCCTATTCATCCTCTCCAACTGACTCCCTCGAAAACCACAATCCAAATTGCAAGGATTGCCATACCAATATTGATAGCATGTTTCCCCCGGCAGAAAGGGGTTTCAGGATCATCAATATGGATAACGAATGTGAGATGAGCGAAAAAGAGCATGACTACAGACTTCTTTTAATCCGGTCTCCCATTTTAAATGAAGCGTCCTGCTATACAAACTCATGTCACGCACATAGTGAGAGTGATGTGGTACTTGGCTCACTTGTGATCAGGATCCCATTGGAGGAGCTTGATGCGAACCTCAACAAATCTTTGATACTGGCTTTGCTGACCAGCATGATCCTTGTGACTTTTTTATTGCTGTTCACAAGAAGAAGCATTAGAAATCCCCTGAGTGAGATTATTAGAGCCAGTGAAGCTGTTTCAAAAGGTGATAAAAGCACAAGATTGGAAATACGGCCCAATCAACTGAATGATATGAGAATGGTTTCCACTGCATTTAATGAGATGCTGGACAGCCTGCAATCAGCGACGGAAGAATTACAGAACTGGTCACAGCAACTTGAATATAAAGTACAAAAAAAGTCGGAAGAGCTGTCGGAGATGCAAAATGAATTGATACATATTGAAAGGATAGCCTCCCTGGGTAAATTATCTTCTTCGGTTGCTCATGAAATAAATAATCCTTTGTCCGGGGT
>SPBY01000302.1 GCA_004525825.1 Bacteroidia bacterium | reverse complement strand
CTTCACCTACAGTAAGGCTCTGTGCCGACAATCCCAGGTACCTGGAGTACAAGGGAGAGCCGTTGATCCTGATTACTTCGGCCGAGCATTATGGGGCGGTATTGAATCTCGATTTTGATTACCAGCTTTACCTGGAGACTCTGGGAAATGAGGGATTTAACTACACCCGGATCTTTACTGGCACCTACATCGAACCTGTTGACAATATATTCGGGATTCAAAAAAACACCCTTGCACCCATACCAGGGAGGTACCTGGCACCCTGGATCACACAAAACGGCTTGTATGACCTGGATAGATATAATCCTGACTATTTTGTCAGGTTGAAAGATTTTATTCAGGAGGCAGAGAAACAAGGGATTGTAGTGGAAGTAACTCTGTTCACCTCCATCTATGCAGAGAATTCATGGATGATGTGTCCGTTCAACAGCATCAACAACATCAATCAGGTGGGTGATATACCATTTCAGAGGGTCAATACGCTTTTCAACGGGGGACTTCAAACATATCAGGAGCTGTTTATCAGGAAAATGGTGAGCGAATTGAACGATTTTGACAATGTGTTTTTTGAAATCCAGAATGAACCCTGGTCGGACAATGGCTGTTTGGGAACCTATGTGAATGAAGAGGACGAAAGTGTGTTCAGCAGGCCCTGGCAGAAGAAGGTGGAGGTGGCAAACCGAGTGGCCATGGATTGGCAGGAGTGGGTGGTCAGCGTGATTCATGATGAGGAAGAAAACCTTCCCAAAAAACATCTCATAGCCCAGAACATCTGCAATTTCCAATTTGACCTGGATACCCTTCCCCAAGGGATCTCTATCGTAAATTTCCATTACGCCCTGCCTGGTGCGGTGCAGATGAACCTGAATCTGGGTGGAGTGATAGGACTGGATGAGACCGGTTTCATGCCTCACGAGGACTCCCTCTACATAGACCAGGCATGGAGGTTCATCCTTTCAGGAGGCGGATTGTACAACAACCTGGATTACTCTTTTACTTCGAGCACAGAGGCCGGAGATTGGACCATACCGGAAAGCAATCCCGGATGGGGCGGCAAAGGTTTCAGGGAGAAACTTTCAATCCTGGTCGAGACCATAAACATGGTTCCGTTTTATGAAATGGAGTTTTCGGGAACAATCCTTGATACAGGCAAAGGGAAATTCAAGCAGTATGGCTTACAGAAGGAAGGTGAGATCTACCTGCTCTTTGTGGAGAATCTGGGGGATTCAGAATTGGTACCAAGAGTTCCCTCATCCGCTTACGAAGTAAGCTTCATCAACGTAGACACGGGAGAAAAGAAAGCAGAAATTCTTAGCCTGGGAGATCAGCGGGCCATAACTTCGCCTTTTACGGGTGACCGGGTCGCAGTGATGATTAGAAAATCAATATGAAACAAAACTATAGCCCCATGAAAAAATTGTTTATTGGATTGTTCGTGATTGCCGGTGTAGGTTCGTGCCTGGGCCAGAACATGATTTTGCCACTGTGGGAAGGAGACCCACCCAATTACAAGGAGACCGGTGAAGTTACCATCTGGGATACTTCCGATATTGTTCGGGTGCGGAATGTTCAGAAACCGGATATTGCCGTATTTCTGCCATCAAAAAAGAACGCTACCGGAGAAGCGGTGGTGATATGCCCGGGAGGAGGATACCAGATTCTTGCCTATGACTGGGAGGGCAGTGATATTGCCCGGTGGCTGAATTCAGAAGGGATTGCCGCCTGCGTCTTAAAGTACCGGCTTCCCGGATCAAAGAGCAATATCGTCCCCCACAAATCCCCCCTGATGGATGCACAGCGTGCCATGAGGATGGTTCGTGCCCATGCGGAGAAGTGGAACATAGATACCGGGAAAGTTGGGATCATGGGATTCTCCGCCGGGGGACACCTGGCCTCCACGCTTTCCACTCATTTTGATGCGGGCGACCCCACCAGCACTGATCCGGTAGAGCAGGAGAGTTGCCGGCCCGACTTCTCTGTTCTGGTCTATCCGGTGATCTCACTGGCTGCTGATTTCACCCACAAAGGTTCTGGAATAGCCCTCCTGGGAGAGGACCCCGATCCTGAGCTGCTTCGCTACTATTCCAATGAATTACAAGTGAACGAAGAGACTCCCCCTGCGATCCTGATTCACTCCGATGACGACAAAGCAGTCCCGGTGGAAAATAGCATTGTTTACTATGAAGCCCTCAGGGCCAATGGGGTCACATCGGAGTTGCATATCTACCCTTATGGAGGACACGGATACTCACTGGCCATTGGGCAGGGACACCTCTCCACCTGGCCCGACCGGGTGATTGAATGGATCAAATATATCCACCAGTAAAGGGCGAGAAAATATTTGCATCTTTTGTTTTGTCAGATCAAAAAATTCATCTATTTTTGCCACGCATTTAAATGATGCATGTTCTTAGATAAGATAACCATAGTCATCAATAGATTACGGTCCGGTAGTTCAGTTGGTTAGAATATCGGCCTGTCACGCCGAGGGTCGCGGGTTCGAGTCCCGTCCGGACCGCTTAAACCCTTGTAAACGCTTAGTTTGCAGGGGTTTTTTGCTTTTGGTAGTTGTCATTGTTGTTGTCAGCACATGGTGCGGCTTGATCCCGGTGCAGAAAAAAATATTCTGGGCCTCCAGGGAGAATTGTGGAGTGAACCCATCAAGGGACCCGATATGCTGGAGTACTTTTATCTCCCGAAACTGCTGGGACTGGCCGAAAGAGCCTGGAGCAGTCAGCCCGGCTGGGCGACGATACAGGATGAGGCCCGACGCCGGGTAATGCTGTCTGAGGACTGGAATGCTTTTGCCAATGCCGTGGGTCAGCGGGAACTTCCACGGCTGGACCATCTGTCCGGGGGATACCATTACCGCCTGCCTCCCCCGGGGATGAAGGTGGAGGAAGGAACCTTGTATGCCAATACAGAGTTCCCGGGTCTGACCATCCGCTACACCACTGATGGAAGTGAACCGGGTATGCAATCAGCAGAGTATACCGCCCCGGTACAGGTAGGCGGAATGGTGCGTGCCCGCACCTTCAGTACGCGGGGACGGGGCAGCAGAACCTCTGTGATTCCGGAAGAATGATCGGAATTATGCAGCGTAGCTTATCTTGGTGTCTACTTCAGCGGGGGTGGTCCAACTTGCAATTTCTCTTTCTTTTATACATTTGAGGCCGGGATCAATAAGGCGAATACATGGAAGTAGACAAAAGCAGGAGCTATGAAGAACTTGATGTAAAGGATCTGTTTTATGATAAGAATCCCAAACTGGCCGGGTGGATCCCTGGATTCATTTACAGATACTTAAGAAGAATTGTTCACCAGGATTTTGTCAATGAGATTATCAGGGATTATGGTCATTTGAAAGGATATGATTTCAGTGTGGCCATGCTCAAGTTTTTCAATCTGACGATTGAAGTAATAGGAGAAGAAAAGCTGCCCGATGACGGAAGATACATTTTTGCAGCCAACCATCCCTGGGGCGGTTTGGACGGACATGCAGCCATGGTCATAATAGGGAAGAAATATGGGAAGGATAAATATAAATGTCTTGTGAATGACCTCCTTATGAACCTGAAGAACCTTCATGGCGTTTTTATTCCTGTGAATAAGCATGGTAAACAGGGCTCACAGCTGGCAGAGCAACTGGATACTGCCTTCAAATCCGAAACACAAATCCTGACTTTTCCGTCAGGACTGGTAAGCCGGAAGATCAATGGACAGGTTATGGACCTGGAATGGCAAAAAAGCTTTATCAATAAAGCAAAACAGTATCAGAGAGACATCATCCCAATACACATGGGAGGTGAAAACTCGAATTTCTTTTATCGTTTATGCAGGTTCAGGAAATTTCTGGGTATCAAAGCCACCATCGAGATGCTTTATTTAATGGACGAAACATATAAGCATCGCGGCAAGCGCATTACTGTCACCATTGGTGAACCCATCCCCTGGCAAACTTTCGATACATCAAAGCGGCCGCTGGCATGGGCAAAATGGGTGAAAGACAAAGTCTATAAACTGGGTGGAGTGGATTCTACTCCGCTATAGCATAAGCACCCAGGTGATTTAGACTGCATTGGCCAGGGCCATCGTCAGCAGGTAAGTGAACTGAGTTACCAGTAATACCATCTCCCATTCCAATATGATCATAATGGGCCCCCACTATAATGTATTCATCTTTTAGCAGGGGATCGCTTCCTTCTATAACTGCAAGGACGTTCCTGGTAGAGGACTCATGTTCATCGACGATGATATTTGCTTCCAGACTACGGTTTTTTACCTCTGATGCTTTCAGTTGTTTTCCCTGCTTCAGTTCACTCATTGATTGTTTCAGCTCATTTTTATCAATCAGCTTAAAGGCGGTATTTGTACCTGGGTTTTTAATCGCGTGAAGCTAACAGTATTGCAGGAAGTAAAACTAGAAGGATGTGGCTTTTACGCAGCATTTGAATTCGGTTTTAGGTTTATCATTATTTGACAAGCTACCCCAACTGTGTCAGGGCATCCACAAGAACATCAAGTTCGCCGGTGGTGGTATAAACATTGGGGGTAATCCTGCACCCGTACACACCGGCACCATTGATGGCGACCGTGTAGATTTTGTACTTGTCGAATAAGATATCAGCCAGTTGGGAAGGTTCCATCCCACGGATCCCCACATTGGCAATTGCACAGGAACGGGCTGGATCTGCCGGGGTATTTAAAATTATATGGGGTAGATCCCTGACTTTCGAGGTCCAGTAATTTTGTAAGTATCTCAGCCTTGCTTCTTTTCTTTCAGTCCCTATAATATTTTGAAAATCAAGCGCATCTGCGATTGTCAGGTCGGTATGATCGGGATGTGTTCCGGTATGATTCAGTTTCGCAATATCATCCGCTTCCTTGTTCCCGGATGCAATCAAAGGCCATACATTTGTTATTTTGTCCTTCTTTACAT
>SPBY01000331.1 GCA_004525825.1 Bacteroidia bacterium | reverse complement strand
GAGCGCTATCCCTCCATGACCGAAAAGGAACAGATGCAGTGGAAGTACCAGCGCTACATGCAGGATTACCTGGGTTGCATTGCTGCTGTGGATGAAGGGGTAGGAACACTGCTCGATTATCTCGATGAGGAGGGACTTACCGAGAATACCATTGTGGTCTATACCTCTGATCAAGGCTTCTACCTGGGCGAACATGGATGGTTCGACAAACGCTTCATCTATGACGAATCGTTCAAAACCCCACTGTTGGTCCGGTGGCCGGGAACCGTGAAGCCGGGTAGCACCAGCGATGAAATGGTTCAGAACCTGGACTTTGCCCAGACCTTCCTGGACATAGCCGGGATCGAGGCACCAGGCGATATGCAGGGTGAGAGCATTGTTCCCCTGCTGAAAGGGGATGTCCAGGGATGGGACCGCGATGCGGTCTATTACCATTACTATGAGTATCCGGCCGTCCATATGGTGAAAAGGCATTATGGGATTGTGACCCGGGAGTATAAACTGGTCCACTTCTACTACGATGTGGATGAATGGGAGCTCTATGACCGCAAGAAGGATCTCATGGAAATGAAAAACGAATACGACAATCCGGAATATGCCGAGGTGGTGAAGGAGCTGCATCAGAAGCTGGACGATATGAGGGTGAAGTATGGAGATTCTGAGGAGCTGGATCAGAAGTTCATCGATCTCTACACCAAGAAGTAATGAGAATTGGAAATCCTCTCACGCTGTTTCTGTGGTCCCTCGCCATGGTCCTGACAGGATGTTCCCGTGAAAAAACTGATACAAAGAAGGAGATTGCATCCGGTAGTCCCAACATCGTCCTGATTGTGGCGGATGACCATGGGACGGGCGACCTGGGGTGCTATGGGAACCAGGCAGTGAAGACTCCCAACCTGGACTACCTGGCCTCGGAGGGGGTCCGCTTCAACAGAGCACACTGCACTTCCGCTTCGTGCAGTGCCAGCCGCTCTGTGATCCTGACCGGTTTATACAACCATGCCACAGGTCAATATGGGCATGAACACCATTTCCACCATTTTTCCGCCTACGATCATGTTTATTCTCTTCCAGTATTGCTGGAAGAGCTCGCCGGGTATCGTACTGGCAGGATCGGGAAATACCATGTGTCGCCCGAACAGGTATTCCATTTCCAGGAAGTGATGCAGGCCAACCGGCGCAATCCTGCGGCCATGGCCGACAGCTGTGTGGCTTTCATTCAGGAGAACAGGGATCATCCTTTTTTCCTGTATTTCTGTACCGACGATCCTCACCGATCTGCTGCCATTAGCGATGCCCCCCTGGCTCCCGACGCCTTCGGGAATGTGGAAGGGGGACAGGAAGGAGTGGAGGAAACTTACTTCACCACCGACGATGTGGTGGTACCTCCTTACCTGCCCGAATCCAAAGCCTGCCGTGAGGAACTGGCCCAGTACTACCAATCGGTGGCCAGGGTGGATTACGGATTGGGAAAGTTATTTGATCATCTGAAGGATGCCGGGGTATGGGACAATACGGTCATCATTTACATCTCCGACAACGGGATCGCCTTTCCCGGGGCAAAAACCACCATCTACCAGCCGGGAATCAACCTTCCCTGCCTTATCAAAAATGCGGGAGGTGCCAATAAGGGAAGCGTTAGCAATGCCATGATCAACTGGGCGGATCTGACTCCCACACTGCTCGATGTAGCCGGCGTATTGCACCAGGCCGAAGCGAAACTGAGGGAGCGTTACGAGCCTGTGAAGGAGGACTTGTTCACCACGGTGAATGGAACTTTTCATGGACGCTCCATCATTCCGGTGCTTGAAAATCCGGAGATTGAAGGCTGGGATGAGACCTATGCCTCACATACCTTCCATGAGATCACTATGTACTATCCCATGAGAACGGTGATCGACGGAAAGTACAAATTGATCTGGAACATTGCCTGGCAATTGCCCTATCCAAGTTCCACCGATCTCTGGGCCTCCTCCACCTACCAGGTGGCCTTGAAAGGCGGCACCGGAATGTATGCTGGTAGAAGCATTGAGGATTATGTGCACAGGACCCAGTTTGAGTTATATGATTTGGAGAACGACCCCTGGGAGACCAGGAACCTGTCGGGAAATCCTGCTTTTTCGGAAGAGATGGAGAAGCTGAAGAAGAAGCTCTATTCCTTCCAGGAGCGCACCAACGATCCCTGGATCATGAAATGGGATTATGAGTAGAAAGTAGAAAGTTAAAAGTCAAAAATTATAATGTCATGAGGAAGTTAAGAACGTTGATTTCAGTTTTGCTGCTGGGGATCCTGATGCAGGTAGCCCAGGGAGCTTCTTTAAAATTACCGGCCATCCTGGGGGACCACATGGTGCTCCAACAGAACTCCTTTGCCAAAATCTGGGGCTGGACCGAGCCCGGGGGAAAGGTGCAAGTTACCACCGGCTGGAACGGAAAAAACTACAGCACCTGGGCCGATGCTCAGGGAAACTGGCAGGTTAAAGTAGTCACAGGCAAAGCCGGGGGACCCCATTCGGTCACCATAGAAGGGGACATTACCATTGTCCTGGAGGATATACTTCTGGGGGAGGTGTGGATCTGTTCTGGCCAGTCCAACATGGAGTGGCCTCTTTCCAGGGCAGAGACTGCCGAAGCTGAAATCCCGCTTTCTGATTTCCCGGACATCAGGCTTTTTACGGTGAAAAAGCACATCGCTCCGCGACCCCTGGAAGATGTCAGTGGAGCCTGGGAAGCATGTACCCCGGAAACTTCGCCGGGATTTAGTGCCGTAGGCTATTTTTTTGGTAAAAAACTTCACAAGGAGCTTGGAGTTCCGGTGGGAATGGTACATACTTCCTGGGGAGGCACTCCGTCTGAGTCGTGGACCAGCAGGGAGATGCTCCAGACTTTTGGTGATTTTGACCAGCAGCTCGATGACTTATACAATTCCAATGATGAGGAAATGGAGCAGGCCGCGAAGGAGATTGGCAGGATTGAGGCTGAGATTGAAAGCCAGGGGGACTTCGATAACCTGGAGAACATCGGTTTCCGGGAGGGATGGATGAAAATTAGCTATGATGACCGGGAGTGGAAGACTATGAAATGCCCGGCCGAATGGAGCTCCCTGGAGGAGATCGGGATGCTGGAAGGAGTGGTCTGGATGCGTACCCGCATTTCTGTTCCTGCAGCCTGGCAAGGCAAAGCCCTTGTGCTGGATCTGGGACCGGTGGATGAAATGGATGTTACTTGGATCAATGAGGTGGAAGTAGGATCCAGCAAAGTGGTCGCTAACTGGAACAAGAACCGGAGTTATGAAGTTCCCGCTTCAGCGGTCACCTCCGAAGAGCTGCTGCTGTCCATCCGGATTGTAAACACCAATGCCCAGGGTGGGATGTTTGGAGTACCCGAGCAACTTATGATATACCCGGAAGGGGATCAAAACGCAGAGCCGGTAATGCTGGCCGGGGATTGGAAGTACAGGATCGCCTACAAGTTTCCAAAGGTGGCCCAGCTTAACAATTCACAGACACCCTCTGTATTGTACAACGGCATGCTTTATCCCCTGAGGAACCTGGCCATCCGCGGAGCCATCTGGTACCAGGGAGAATCCAACCAGGACAGGGCCATACAATACAGGACCATTTTCCCTGGCATGATAGAGGATTGGAGATCCACCTGGAAGCAGGGCGATTTCCCCTTCTATTTTGTTCAGCTGGCCCCCTATAGATATGCCACCGAACATACCAGTGCAGAGCTACGGGAGGCACAGTTTCTGACCCTCTCGAAACTCAGGAGTACCGGAATGGCGGTGACCCTGGATATTGGGAATCCCGATGACATTCACCCGACCAACAAACGGGACGTGGGCAGCAGGCTGGCCCTGTGGGCCCTGGCCAATGATTATGGCTTGGATGTGGTCTATTCGGGTCCCCTGTACCGCAAGCAATCGGTGGATGGAGCCAGCATCAGGATCCATTTTGACCATGTGGGGAGCGGTCTGGTGGCCAAAGGGGGAGACCTGAGCCACTTTGAAATTGCCGGAGAGGATCAACAATACCACCCTGCCAAAGCAGTGATCGACGGGGAGACCGTAGTGGTTAGTAGTAAGGATGTGGCTGCCCCGGTGGCGGTTCGTTTTGCATGGAGCAATACCGCCGAACCCAACCTGTTCAACCAAGAGGGACTTCCTGCGAGCTCCTTCTGTACCGATCCATGGAAAAGAATTACCGATAAGTAAAAGCAATAAGCAATGAGATACAGACTAAGCATGCTGCTGTTCCTCTTTGGAATAGCCACAGCCATTTACGGACAGAACCTTCTGAAGCATGAATGGAAATTTAACACCGGCGATGATCTGGCCTGGGCCCAAAGCAGCTTTGATGATTCCCAGTGGAGAATCATGGAAGCGGGATCCACCTGGGAAAACCAGGGACTGGGGACCTACGATGGTTTTGGCTGGTACCGCCAGCAGGTGATGGTGCCTGAAAGTTTACAGAAGGAGGCGCTTAACAACGGGGGACTGGTGCTCTACCTGGGCAGGATCGACGATTGTGATGTAAGTTACTGGAACGGGGAAGTTATCGGGCAGACTGGCAAGATGCCCCCCGGATATGTAACTGGCTATGGGGAGGACAGAGCCTATCCGATTCCG
>SPBY01000695.1 GCA_004525825.1 Bacteroidia bacterium | reverse complement strand
GACTGAGCAGTCAACATTTCTAAATATTGAATATTCAGAGTGTGTTGGTATTCTGATATTTACACTCTGAATTGATGTGCTCAATCATTTCCGGAATGGCTTGCTCACTCATCTCCGGTTTAGGGTGCTCAATGCGACTGGAATTTCCAAACATACGCCGGCCTCGTCATTTTCCATTGATTCCACCCCATAAAACGTATTATTGATAGACGATACTCAGGCCAGCATACCTGTATCCTCCGGTATTTCTGAATTGTCCGTTGGGTATTATCCCGGCGTAATACCTGAAAAAGAATCCCAGGTTATGGCCTGATTTTTCAGACATATACTTCCACCCGAAATAGAGATTGAAATTCCAGGTTCTCTTTTCTGCAATGGCTTCATCGTAGCTGAATCTCAGCCTGTTATTTGCCTCCACGGATATTACATTCATCCACCTGTCGGAACACAGAAAGCCCTTTGTGCGCTGCAAATTCAACTGCACATAATATTCATAGTTCTTTTCGGAAGGCGGTGCCATTACACCTTTTGTTTCAAGGCTGTCAGTGGTATAGTATCCTTTGGCTGGTTTCCAGAGCCCGTGGAAACCTACCTTGGCCGAAAAGAGATTCGATTTGATGGTATCCGGATCATTGATTACAGCAGCTATTTCCCATGCTTCATAGGAAACATTTACCCTCCTGAACCCGGGAAGGTCATTATAGCCATGGATGGAAAATTCATCCCCGATATGGGTGCTTTCATGAAATAAGGGTACCAGCTTAAGCCCGATGTTCCGGATGTAGGGATGATCGATGTATTTTACCGCCGCGGCTTTCACCCCGAAGAAATAATCAGTATTTATTACAGGGGCTGTATTTTCTTCAAACATATCTATCAATAGTATATTTCCGATATACCCGCTGGTACTGAATTTGAAATTTTTCTGCCTGTTTACCAGGTAATATACCGGGAGTTCGGCACCAAGATGTACTTCAATAAAGGGTCTTTTGGCATAGTCACTTACATAGTAATTTTCATCAAGCTTATTCAGCCAGGCAAGCTCAGCCTTAATAGTGGTGCTCCTGATCTCAGACAGAAAAGGTTTCAGGATATGTGAATCCTTGAAAAAGTAATGCCCTGCATCCTGCCCCTTTATAGCAGACAGGGAAAGTGCCAGCAGCAATGTACATATAACAACTTTCTTCATGGCCTCGTTTATTGGTCGTATATAAATATATAACATTTTCTTCCAGGCACTTAAGATCCTCATGGACACTTACCCTGAAATTTAACAGAGTTGGTTCGAACAATCTTTATTCGAATAAGGTTTTCTATAGTCAAAACCAAACTAAGCCGCCAGATGACTTATATTGCTACCGACATCCCGCAACCCGGCATTGTAGAACTACTGTTTTATAAGGGGACCACCGGCAAAGCGCTCTCCCGATTAGCCCATACGTTGTTGCACGGTCCTTCACAGCTGAGTTCCGGAGAACGCGAATTAATTGCATCCTATGTTTCCAATTTGAATCGCTGTGAATTCTGTCATGAATCTCATAGTGCTTCAGCCAATGTTCATCTGAAAGACCATGGCGCGGCCGTTTCGGCCATAAAACTGAATGTAGTTGGGGCTCCCGTTTCTGAAAAAATGAAAGCACTCCTTCAAATTGCCGCCAAAGTACAGGTGGGAGGAAAGGAAGTCAAATCAGAGCATATTGAAGAGGCAAGAAAAGCCGGGGCATCGGATGAGGATATTCATGATACCGTGTTGATCGCAGCTGCATTTTGCATGTATAATCGCTATGTGGATGGCTTGGGAACCAATCTGCCCGATAACAAAGAGGACTATGAAGACATGGGCAAAAGAATGGCAAAAGTGGGTTATAAATATCCACCACTGTTTTTAAGAAAATGGGTGATTCGCCAGATGAAAAGACAAAATAAGACAAAATCAATTTGAAGCTAAGGAATAAAACTTCCAGACAAATGGTGTTAAAAATTTCGCTTGCAGTAATTTTTATCGGATTACTCGGGCTGCCCATATTTCTTGAACACCGGTCCCAAGCACCTGAAGAAGCATTATCAGATACCTCGCAGGAATCAGCATTGAAACTGTTTGGGTTCTATCTGGAGGAGGCTTCCGG
>SPBY01000464.1 GCA_004525825.1 Bacteroidia bacterium | reverse complement strand
GGAGGATGCATGATTACACGTAAACAACTGATTAATAGGCTAAAACCTGCTATTGATGCCGGAATTCCGGTCACCAATTACGGCATGGCCATCGCCTACATGCACGGGGTATACGAGCGGGCCGTGGCTCCCTTTGTGAAGCTCGAGCCCGGTACCACAAGCTATTTATAAGATGGGATTGAAAGAGATATTGGAGAAGGACAGGCTGGAGAGGGAGGATTTGATCGCTCTGCTAAACGCCGAGGGAGAAGAGAAGCAGGAATTGTTTCGGAAGTCCACCGAAGTGAAATTGGCCGAGCTGGGAAACAAAGTGCATTTCCGGGGACTGGTGGAGTTTTCCAACATCTGCGGAAAGGACTGCTACTACTGTGGCATCCGTAAATCCAATTCGAAGGTCCACCGCTACAATGTAAGCGACCAGCAGATCCTGGACGCGGCCCGCTTTGCCCATGAGAACAAGTATGGCTCTTTTGTGATGCAGGCAGGGGAGCTGGAATCGCCTTCCTTTACTTTACGGGTGGAGCACTTGTTGAAGGAGATCAAAGAGCTTTCAGGAGGAGAGCTGGGCATCACCCTTTCGCTGGGAGAGCAGAACCGCGAAGTATATGAACGCTGGTTCGAGGCAGGTGCCCACCGATACCTGCTGAGGATTGAGACTTCCAGTCCGGAACTTTATCACCGTTACCATCCCATGGATTCTCACCACGACTTTGAGAGAAGGAAAGAATGCCTCAGCACCCTTCAGTCCATTGGTTACCAGACGGGTACAGGGGTCATGATCGGACTGCCCTTCCAGGATACAGGCCACCTGGCTGATGACCTGCTCTTTATGCGTGATTTGGATGTGGACATGGTGGGCATGGGGCCTTATATCGAGCACCAGCATACCCCTCTCTTCCAGCACCGGGATCAACTCCTGCCCATAGAGGAACGTTTTGACCTGGCCCTGAAAATGATTGCCACCCTGAGGATCCTGATGAAAGACATCAACATCGCTGCAGCCACTGCCCTCCAGTCCATTGATCCCCTGGGACGTGAAAAGGCGGTGTAGGTGGGAGCCAACATTATCATGCCCAATATCACTCCTGGAAAATTCAGGAACGATTATTCCCTTTATGAAAACAAGCCCTGTGTGGATGAGGAACCCGAAGAGTGTCTTAACTGCCTGGATGTGCGCATCCAGCTGGCCGACGGGGATATCGGCTATGGAGAGTGGGGCGATTCCAAACATTTTCAAAAGAGGGTAAGCCATGCCTGACCTTCGGACTCTCCTTTGGACAATACTGCTTCTTGGGGTCACCACCTGTCATACCAAGGGTCAACAGGGCCCATCCCCTTTCCAGTACATTCAGGGAGCCCTTGTACGTGGAGACACTTCTGCAAAGGAGCTGGCCCTTGTTTTTACCGGCGATGAATACGCCAATGGCGGAATGCACATTGCGCAGCTTCTTGAGAGGCAAGGAGTGAAAGGCTCCTTTTTCCTTACCGGCAAATTCTACCGCAATCCTGACTTCCAAGCTGTTCTGAATACATTGGTGGCCGGGGGACACTATCTGGGGGCTCATTCCGACCAACACCTGCTCTACTGCGACTGGGAGAAACGGGACAGTTTGCTGGTGACCCGGGACGAGTTTACGGAGGATTTGAAGTACAACTACAAAGCCATGCATGCCTTTGGAATTGAAACCGGGGATGCCCCCCTATTCCTTCCCCCATACGAATGGTACAACGACACCATCTCTGCCTGGACGGCTTCCATGGGACTACAGCTCATCAACTACACCCATGGGACCCTCTCCCATGCCGATTACACGGTGCCAGGCACCTCAGGGTACCGGAGCAGTCAGAAGATATATGGGTCCATCCTGGAGTACGAAACGGGCCACAATTCAGGCCTCAATGGCTTTATCCTCCTCAGCCACATAGGTACAGCTCCCGAGAGAAGCGATAAGTTTTATCTGCGGCTTGAAGATTTGATCAACTCTCTCCAGGCTAAGGGATACCAGTTTCTAAGAATTGATGAGCTCCTGCACAGAGCCCTTTAGCCGGCCACCGGCTCGGGATGTTTTTTATCCCTTCTGATCCCGAAAAAAATAAGCACTCCCCCGGTAAAGAACATTAGAAGACTGTAAATGGCCGGGGCAATGGCAAATTCTGTGCTTCCCAGCAGGACCACGGCCACGGAGATGGCCAGTGTCCCGTTTTGAATGCCCGATTCGATGGAAATGGAAATGGATCTCGGGCCGGTGATCCGGAACAGCCTGGCCGAAAAATAGCCCACCAGCATGGTGCTCACATTCAACAGGAGGGCCACAATGCCTGCCTGCTGGAAATAGGAGACAAAGTTCTCCTTCTCCTTGATCACAATGCCGATAATCACCAATGCCAGTACGAAAGCCGAGGCAATCCTTACCGGCCTTGCCATCTTCAAAGCAAAGTCCTCCCTGTACCTTCGGATCAGCATGCCTATGAAAATGGGGACAATGATGATGATAAATATCTGTGTGATGGAATCGACCACATCCAGCCGGATAATCTGCCCTTCCTTCTGGAAGTGAACCAGGGCAAAATTAACAATGAAGGGAATGGTCAGGATAGTGATGAAGCTGCTTAGGGCAGTCAGGGTAACCGAAAGTGCCGTGTCTCCTTTGGCCAGATGGGCAATCAGGTTGGATGTGGGTCCACCCGGACAGGCAGCGAGGATCATGATCCCGATAGCAATTTCAGGAGAAACCGGAAATAACACAACCAAGCCAAAACCAATCAGCGGCAGAATAATCATCTGATTGACCAGTCCGACCAGGATGGCTTTGGGGTAGACAATGATCCGCTTGAAATCATCGATTACAAGAGACAACCCCATCCCCAACATGATGATAATCAGGGAGGATGCAAGTACAATGGTAGAAGCTTTATCCATGGATTTAGGTAAGGGTTAGTGCTGAAATATAGGACTTTATTCCATACCGGTCTACAAATTAACAACTTTACAGTTTCTTTTCAGGAGCTTCAAATGCTTTCACTACTTTTATATTCATGCAAAGCGAAAAGGAAAAGATGCTTTCGGGGAAGCCCTATAATGCTTTTGGGGAAGAACTGGAAAGTGAGCGCCGCAGGGCTGCAGAGCTGCTTTATGAATACAACAGGCTGCCTCCCGGTAAATCCGATGAGCGCAGGGAAATACTGAAGAAATTGCTGGGAAGTTCCTGCGAAGCTTTTGTACTGGAACCTCCCTTCCGCTGCGATTATGGATACAATATCCACCTGGGCGAAAACTTCTTTGCCAATTACAACCTGGTGATCCTGGATTGTGCCAGGGTAAGCATCGGTAAAAATGCGCTGATCGGGCCGGATGTGGGCATCTACACCGCAGGTCATCCGGTGCATCCTGAACCACGTTCCCGGGACCTGGAATACGCTTT
>SPBY01000232.1 GCA_004525825.1 Bacteroidia bacterium | reverse complement strand
CCGGCGCATGCGCTTTTCTGGACCGGCATCTTCTGGCAGTTTATGGAGAGCGGCACCCTTTTCGGTACCCCCCTGAACCTCTTTTTCCTCTGGGCCATTATGCTGATCATGGCCTTCCACATGATCCTCCCTGTTCCCATGTACAGCCTTAAGTTTACACATTTCCGGCTCAGGGGAAACCTGATCCGCTACCTGCTGATTCTCCTGGCTGTGGTGATTTTACTGCTTACCGGGCTACCGGGACTTTCCCTGATCATATTGACTTATATATTACTCTCACTTCTGAACCTTTTGATCGGAGTAAGGGTTTCTAAAACATGACGAGATGCAAAAGGACTTTATCAATCGGGTGAAAGAATTCAATACCATCCATTGCACAACTGTGCCTTCCATGGTTGAAACCCGTGAATTTATCGGAAACCTGATCCATACCCTTTTCCCCATCAAACGAAACCTGATGCCCCGGGAAGAAAAGATCTCCCTGGACTTGGACCGCTGTGCCATCAATCTGAAGGAACTGCTTTACTCCGTCCGCACATCGCTGGATGCCTCCCCTGAAGCGTTGGTGGAGGAGTTTTTCTCCAGGGTTCCTGATGCCTTTGACCAGCTGGTGGCAGATGCGAATTCAATCACCAGGTTTGATCCGGCAGCCAGTAGTGTGTCGGAGATCGTCCTCTGCTATCCCGGGTTTTTCTGTATCTCGGTCTATCGCATGGCCCATATTCTATACGAACTGAAGGTGCCGGTGCTTCCCAGGGTCATGTCGGAATACGCCCACGAAAAAACAGGCATTGATATTCATCCGGGTGCAGAGATCGATTCCCCATTCTTCATCGATCACGGAACGGGAGTTGTGATTGGGGAGACCGCCCAAATTGGCAAAGAGGTGAAGATCTACCAGGGGGTGACCCTGGGAGCGCTTTCTGTGGATAAGTCGATGGCCAATACCAAAAGGCATCCCACCATTGAGGACCATGTAATCATCTATGCCGGGAGCACCATTCTGGGAGGATCGACTGTGATCGGTCACCATTCAGTGGTGGGAGGAAACACCTGGATCACCGAAAGCATACAGCCCAACTCCCTGGTATACAGGAATCACCGGGTAGAGGTCAGGGAGAGGAAGGAATCATCAAAAAAGAAAGGGAATTTATCATGAAGCACGAAAACATCATTGACACCATTGGAACGGCCGACCCTTCCTCCCTCATCCTCACTTTTAATTACGATACAGGCGAAAGATATCTTTCTGTAGATGATCTCTTTTAAGAGGTTTTATTAAATTTGGGATTGTTTTCGAGAACCGCAGGTCATGGACATCCCATTGAAGATAGCCGTCGATTTTGATGGTACCATAGTCGAGCACAAGTATCCGGAGATCGGCAAGGAGATACTTTTTGCTTTTGAAACGCTCAGGGCGCTTCAAAAGCAAAAGCATCTGCTGATCCTGTGGACCTACCGCTCAGGCAAGGAACTGGAGGAGGCTGTGGATTTCTGCCGGAGAAACGGAGTGGAATTCTATGCCATCAACTCCAGTTACCCCGAAGAAGAGTTTGATGAAGAATATGACAGCCGGAAAATTGATTGCGATATCTTCATCGATGACCGGAACATTGGCGGTTTACCTCCCTGGGGGGAGATCTACCAGATGCTCAATCCGCAGGTGGTTCCGACTTTGAAGGAGGAGCTGAAGAGTCTTCCCACCAAAAAGTGGTCCATGTTTAAAAAGAAGGATGCGAAATAATGCTGCATGACTCATGAGGATGATACTGCCCTTTTTTATTTCATTGCTTTTTACCGTCTCTCTTTCCTGCTGTTCGGGTGGAGGGAATACCGAGCGAACCCCTGTACCCACACCCAATCAGTCCAGGATCAGTACCCTGGTGGCACCTGCAGGAGAACTGACCCTCCCCCTGGGCACAGAGATCGACATACAATTCACCCTTCCCGATACCGTAGTCCTAGACTCGGTGCAGGCCTTCCTTGGAGGAGCATTGAAGCAGACCCTCACGGAATTTCCCCGCTTACAGGAAGAGGGAGTCGTGGCTTTTAGCCTCCCGACGGAAGCTGCTAATACTGGCAAATCGGGCCTGCGGATCAGACTCTTCTTTGCAGGGGGAGTGAGTGAGAACCAGAGCCGCCAGCTTACCTTTCTTTCCGATGTGGCACCGGTGGAGTACAGCTACCAGGTGGTCAGGGAATATCCCCACGATCCAGCTGCCTATACCCAGGGATTGCAATTCGATGAGGGAACACTGTATGAAGGGACCGGTAACTACGGCACATCATCGATCAGACGGGTCAAACTGGAAACCGGCGAGGTGACCAAGATCCGGGACCTGGAACAATCCCTCTTTGGGGAAGGCATTACGGTGATGGGCCAGAGGATCTATCAGCTTACCTATAAGTCGCAGGTGGGATTTATCTACGACAAATCCAGTTTTGAGGAGATCCAGAAGGTATACTACCAGAACCGCGAGGGCTGGGGACTTACTCACAACGGGGAGGAGCTGATCATGAGTGACGGCACCAATGTCCTCTATTTCCTCGATCCTGAAATGTTTACTGTGAACCGTCAGATAGAAGTATACGACCACAAGGGGCCCGCCAACAGCCTCAACGAACTGGAGTACATCCGGGGAAAGATATGGGCCAACCGCTACTATACCGATGAAATTGTCATCATCGATCCCGAAACTGGAAAGGTGGAGGGTCGCATCAACCTGAAAGGAATCCTGAAGACAGCCGACCGAAAGCCCAATACTGATGTGCTGAATGGAGTCGCCTGGGACTCTCAGGGGAATCGTATTTTTGTTACTGGAAAATTCTGGCCAAAGCTGTTTGAGATCCGGATCAGGGAATCAGGCTGACAGTTCCCCTGAGATTATCCTGATACTTTTGGGAATGATCTGGAATGATATCGGACCATGGCCCAGGGTTTCGCCGTCGGTTTCCAGATGAAGTGGGGTCGATCCGTCAATCTGGACCGTTTTGGCCATATAGGTCTCCACTTTGGAATGCGTGACAATACTCCCGTTGTAGAGTCTCTTTACATTGGCCAGTACATTGAGTTTCCCAATCTTTTTAATAAGGGTAATGCTGTAGAGGCCGTCATCTGCTATGGCATGGGGTACCTGGATCATCCCTCCCCCGTTGTATTTGCAAATACCCACGTTCAGGGAAAAGACCTTGCGCAGGTAGGTGGTGCCATCAATCTCAATGGAAGCCTTTTGGGATTTATAGCTGAGCAGGCTTCGGAAGATGTTGTAGAAGTACAGAGCAGGTCCGCTTTTCCCCTTTTCCTTCATCCGGTTGCTGCGCTCCACCACCCTGGCACCAAATCCCATTCCAGCAATATTGATGAAATAACGGTTCCAGGCCTTCCCATTTTTGCGGTAAGTGACCAGTCCGGCATCCTGGATGAAGGTTTTTTGTTCTTTGATGGTTGTGATGGCTCCTTCATAATCGGCCGGGATATTGAACATCCTGGCCCAGTCGTTCCCTGTACCTACTGAGATCATGCCCAGCATCACTTCGGTGGTGTGGATCCGTTTCTGCGAAAAGACCCCGTTGATCACCTCGTTCATAGTGCCGTCACCCCCCACAACAATGATTTTTGAGTAACCCTCCTTGATTTTGTTCCTGGCTATGATGGAAGCATGCAGTCTGCGGTCCGTGAAACAGGGCTCAAAGCGAATCTCATGTTTCAGTAAAATAGCTTCAATGGCGGGCCAGTCTTTTTTGGTTTTTCCTCCTCCTGCTGCCATGTTGATGATGGCTATCCAGTTCGATTTGCTCATCTTTTCATTATGTGGGAATTCAAAGATACGTTTATTTTGAACATCTTTCTGAGCGGCTTCCCCAGCGAAGCCATTTTGGATTTTTTAGCATTGAGTGACTTAGGAGGTTTTCAAAAGAAATTGTTAATAAGGTGTTTATAATTGAAAATTTATTGTTCACAATAACGAAATGTGTGAACTTAGCGGAGGACTCTAAAATAGTAAATTTGAGCCCGTTTTATAATTGACCTTACAAAAGAGACAGGCTGATGGGTAAAGTAATTGCGATAGCGAATCAGAAGGGAGGAGTTGGGAAGACCACTACAGCAATCAACCTGGGTGCAAGCCTGGCCGTACTCGAGAGAAGGGTGCTGATCGTTGATGCAGATCCCCAGGCCAATGCCACTTCCGGTACCGGATTCGATATTAAGAAAGTAAAGACCAGCATCTATGAGTGTCTGATAGAGGATGCCGATCCAAAGAAGATCATTCTGAACAGCGAGATCGAACATCTGGATCTGATCCCCTCACATATCGACCTGGTGGGAGCCGAGATTGAGATGCTCAATATGAATGAAAGGGAGTACATACTGAAGAATGTCATTGCACAGGTAAGGGAGAATTATGAATACATCCTGATCGATTGTTCCCCTTCCCTGGGTTTGATTACGGTAAATGCCCTCACTGCAGCCGATTCGGTCATTCTGCCTGTCCAATGTGAGTATTTTGCCCTTGAAGGGCTGGGGAAACTGCTGAATACCATCCACATCATCCAGCGGGGCCTGAATCCTGACCTGGATATCGAGGGCTTCCTTCTCACCATGTACGATGCAAGGCTCAGGCTTTCCAACCAGGTGGTGGACGAGGTTCGCAAGCATTTCCAGCAGATGGTTTTTGAAACCATCATCCAACGTAACGTAAAACTGAGTGAAGCGCCCAGCTTTGGGAAACCGGCGGTCCTTTACGATGCCGAATCCAGGGGAGCGGTCAGCTATCTGAACCTGGCCAGAGAGATCCTTCAGAAGAATGAAGCAACCCTGCTGAAGCAAGAAGAAAAAGTAATGGACTAACAAGATATCTGATGGCACAAAAAAACGCACTGGGAAGAGGTTTGGGAGCATTGATCGATGTAGGTGATGATCAGCAGGACGGGGCCCTGTATCACTCCCCATCGGCTGTAAGTGAAATACCCATCAGTAATATTTCGGTGAACCCCTTCCAGCCCCGTACCTCTTTTGATGAAGAGGCACTCAATGAGCTGGTGATGTCGGTGGAGAAGCATGGAATCATCCAACCCATTACTGTCCGAAGGACCACCGACAACAACTACCAGCTGATTACCGGGGAACGCCGGATCAGGGCTGCCCAGAAGGCAGGATTGAGAAGGATTCCGGCCTACGTCAGAGAGGCAGGCGACGAAAACATGCTGGAGCTGGCCCTGGTGGAAAACATACAGCGCGAAGACCTGGATGCCATTGAGGTGGCTATCTCGTTCCAGCGACTGATTGAGGAGTTCAGTCTCACCCAGGAGGGTCTGGGCCTTAGGGTCGGAAAGAAGCGAGCCACCATTGCCAACTACCTGCGCCTGTTAAATCTGCCTGCCGAAGTTCAGACGGCCATCAAGGAGAAGAAAATTTCCATGGGGCATGCCAGGGCCCTGGCAGGGATCGAAGACAATGAGTATCAGCTGGAGGTATTCAGCAAGATCCTTTCCCAGGATCTTTCCGTAAGGAGTGTGGAAAGTCTGGCGAAAAAGGCGAAGATTGCGGAGGAGGTGCTACCTGTAGAGGAGGAACCACGCTCTGATTATGAAGATTTGAGAGAGCACCTCTCGCACTATTTTGGAGCCACCATTGAATTCAGCAGGAGCAATAAAGGGATCGGTCGAATCGTTATTCCATTTAAATCGGACGAGGACTTACAACGCAT
>SPBY01000334.1 GCA_004525825.1 Bacteroidia bacterium | reverse complement strand
GGAAAATCCAATCCTGGTGGCTGAAAAGACCGTTCAGGCCCCCTATTCCAAGAGTGGCAGCGGTGATGCTTTGGCGGCAACATTTAAATACCTGGACCTGCCCTTGAATCAACAAGAAGATAATGCAGGCTGGGTTTCCACCAAGAGTACCGGTGAAGGCGTGGTTTCGACCGCCAGGCCCATCCATCCGGCACTGGTTCCCAATGTGGTGGACATGGGTTTAAAAGATGCGCTCTATTTGCTGGAAAGTAAAGGATTTAAGGTGGAGACTGACGGAAGAGGAACGGTGCAGCAACAGAGTGTTCTCCCGGGAAGCAACATTCGCAAGGGAAGTGTAGTGAAACTGAACATGAGTTTAAAAGAAGGATAATTGCAACTGAGTGAGATCATAGAAGGAGTGGAGCTTGTCTCCAGAACGGGTGACCAGGATCCTCGCATCGGGAAGATTATTTTCGATTCGAGGCAGGTTGAACAGGGGGATCTGTTTGTAGCCATCAAGGGTCTGAAGGCAGATGGACATCAGTTTATCGACCGGGCCCTTCAATCGGGTGCCGCTGCAGTGGTGTACCAGGAGCAGGGTCAGGAATTTGTTTCCGATGTTCCCCTGCTACAGGTTTCAGACAGCCGGAAGGCCCTTGCCCAGATGGCTGCTGCCTTTTATGGTCACCCTTCCCGTGAGTTATCCCTGGTGGGGGTGACGGGGACCAATGGGAAGACCACCATTGCCACCCTGCTTCACCAGATGCATGTTTTGATGGGTTTCCGCGCCGGACTGCTCTCCACCATCCAGGTGCTGATAGGGGAGGAAACGTATCCGGCCACACATACCACTCCCGACCCGCTTCAGATCAATGCACTCCTGCGGATGATGGTGGACCAGGGTTGTGAATACTGTTTCATGGAAGTTTCCTCACACGCCATTGACCAGGAAAGGATTGCAGCCCTGGAATTCAACGGGGGGATCTTCACAAACCTCACCCGCGACCACCTCGATTATCACAAAGATTTCGGGGAGTATCTGACAGTGAAAAAGCGTTTTTTCGACCACTTACCCGAAACGGCATTTGCCCTGGTCAACCAGAACGATAAGAACGGAAAGGTGATGCTTCAGAACTGCCGTGCCGAACATCATACCTATAGTCTGCAATTCCTGGGTGACTTCCGGGGAAAAATCAAAGAGATGCACCTGGAGGGTTCCTCCATGGAGATCGACGGGCATGAGGTCTGGGTGAAACTTCCGGGAAGATTCAATGCAGAGAATCTTTTATGTGCTTATGGGGCCTCCGTACTCCTTGGACACAACAGCCATGAAGTACTGGCAGCCTTAAGTGAACTGAATCCGGTGGCGGGCAGGTTTGAAACATTCCGGTCCGGGAATGGGACCACGGCCATAGTGGATTACGCCCATACTCCCGATGCCCTTCAGAATGTGCTGGGAACCATCCGTGAGGTAAATGTGGCCGGTGGAGAAATTATCACAGTGGTAGGTGCAGGGGGAAATCGTGATCGGGGCAAACGGCCTTTGATGGCAAGGATCGTCGCAGAATCGAGCCACAAGGTGATTCTCACCTCCGACAATCCCAGGGATGAGGATCCGGAGTCCATTCTCGACGATATGATTCAGGGGATTCCCAAGGGCTTGCTGGATCGCACCATGCGTATTGTGAGCCGCGAGGAGGCCATTCGTACCGCATGCATCATTGCCGGGAACAAAGATATAATTCTGGTGGCAGGAAAAGGCCACGAGAAGACGCAGGAGATCCAGGGGGAGAAGAGGTCTTTTGATGATATGGAGATATTAAAACAGCATTTAAAGGGATAAACGATGATTTACCACCTGTTTGTATACCTTGAGCAGTTCGATATACCGGGAGCGGGAATGTTTCAGTTCCTTTCCTCCAGAGCCGCTTTTGCGGTGATCACATCACTGGTGATCTCCCTGATCGTGGGCAAACGGATCATCAGAGTGCTTCACCGGAAGCAGATTGGTGAATCGGTCCGCGATCTGGGTCTTACGGGCCAGGACCTGAAGCAGGGAACGCCAACCATGGGTGGGATCATCATCCTGGCATCCATCATCATTCCTGTGTTGCTTTTTGCCGACTTGACAAACATTTACATCATTCTGATGCTGGTGGCCACATTCTGGCTGGGCCTGATTGGTTTCATAGACGATTATATCAAGGTATTCAAGAAAGATAAAAAGGGACTTGCAGGGAAATTCAAGGTGATTGGTCAGGTTGGCCTTGGACTGATTGTGGGATTAACCCTTTATCTGAGTGATGATGTGATGATCCGCGAAAGGATCACCATTACCCAGGAAAACTTCGACGAGTTCAGCACCCAGGAGATGCAGGTCGACCAGGCGGGCAACCTGTATGTGGTCCAGGAGCACAAACGTCCGCTCACCACCATTCCCTTTATCAAGAACAACGAGTTTGACTACAGCTGGCTGGTTTGGTTCAGCGGCAAGTATGCCGATAGCCTGGTATGGATAATTTTTGTCCTGGCTGTCATTTTCATTGTGACCGCGGTCTCAAACGGGGCCAATCTGACCGATGGGCTCGACGGACTGGCCACGGGATCGGCGGCCATCATTGGGGTGACCCTGGGTGTGCTGGCCTGGTTGTCGGGCAACGCCATCTATTCCAATTACCTGAATATCATGCATATACCATATGCGGGCGAGCTGGTCATTTTTGCCGGTGCCTTTATAGGAGCCACCATCGGCTTCCTCTGGTACAACTCTTATCCGGCCCAGGTATTTATGGGAGATACCGGGAGCCTTGCCCTTGGAGGGATCATTGCGGTATTTGCCGTGGTGATCCGGAAGGAATTGTTGATTCCAATCCTGTGCGGAATCTATCTGGTGGAGAGTATTTCGGTGATCCTGCAGGTAAGCTGGTTCAAACGGACTAAACGCTTATATGGTGAAGGCAGGAGGATCTTCCTTATGTCGCCCATCCATCACCACTACCAGAAGAAAGGATATCCTGAACCTAAGATTGTGACCAGGTTCTGGATTGTGGGAATCATGCTGGCAGTGATTGCAGTTGTAACCCTGAAGATCAGATAAATAATAGAAAACACACCCTATGGAAAACAGAGATCGAATAGTGGTACTTGGTGCAGGAGAAAGCGGGACGGGAGCTGCCATTCTCGCCCGGACAAAAGGAAAAGACGTTTTTGTTTCAGATGCCGGTAAGATCAAGCCCTTTTACCGGGAATTACTCGACGAGTACCAGGTGATCTATGAATCGGGAGGTCATTCCGAAAGACTGATTACCAATGCCACAGAAGTGATCAAGAGTCCGGGCATCCCGGAGAGTGCTCCTATTGTGAAATTGCTGCGAAAAAAGGAAGTACCCATAGTTTCCGAGATCGAGTTTGCCGGTCGCTACACCAATGCAAAAACCATTTGCATTACCGGGAGTAACGGAAAGACCACTACCACTTCGCTGATTCATCACATGATGCGCAAGGCGGGTCTCAATGTGGGCATGGCCGGAAACGTGGGACGAAGTTTTGCCTACATGGTAGCTACTGAGGTCTACGATTATTATGTGCTGGAGTTAAGCAGTTTTCAGCTGGACGGCATGTACCAGTTTAAGGCTGATATCGCCATTATGTTGAATATCACTCCCGATCACCTCGACCGCTACGACTACAATTTCCAGAACTACGTGGATTCCAAATTCAGGGTTACTCAGAATCTGACTGAAGAAGAGTACTTTGTTTTCTGCTCCGACGATGAGATCACCATCAAAGAGCTTGAGAAGATTGTAACCAGGGCCCAACAGCTTCCCTTTGCCTATCATAAGAAGGATAGAGATGTGGCCTGGGTGGAGAATGACGAGGAACTTCACATCGAATTTGATGATGTGGATTTCAGCATGTCAGTGCAAGAACTTTCTCTGAAGGGAAGGCATAATACTTACAACAGCATGGCAGCCGGGATTGCGGGGAACGTTTTGAAGATCCGTAACGAGGTGATCCGTGAGGCGCTGATGGATTTCCAGGGCGTGGAACACCGTCTTGAAACCGTGATGAAGGTGCACGGGATCAACTTCATCAACGACTCCAAAGCCACCAATGTAAACTCCGCCTGGTACGCCCTTGAAAGTGTCAAAGGCAATACGGTCTGGATCGCAGGAGGAGTGGATAAGGGCAATGATTACAGCGAACTTTTTAACCTGGTGGAGAACAAGGTAAAAGCCATCGTCTGCCTGGGCACAGATAACCAGAGGGTGATCAATGCATTTAAGGGGAAAGTGGAGTCGATCGTGGAAACGAAGAGCATGGAAGAGGCTGTCAAAGCAGCCTACTACCTGGCCCGGGATGGCGAAACAGTACTCTTATCGCCCGCCTGTGCCAGTTTTGACCTTTTTGAAAGTTATGAGGACCGGGGACGTCAGTTTAAAGAATCTGTAAGGAGTCTGTAAAGTCATATAGGGAAAAGTAGAAAGTAGAACCGAGGCGAAGCCGAGCTCGGCGAGGCCGAAGGCCGAACCAAAGTAAAAAGTAAAAAGTGAAGATTAGAAGGTACATAAAAGGTGACAGAATTATCTGGATGGTGGTATTGATCCTCCTGGTGATCTCGCT
>SPBY01000703.1 GCA_004525825.1 Bacteroidia bacterium | reverse complement strand
GGTTCATATCGGGATAACCCACGTTCTGAATGATGGCCACCTTTCCCTCATCGTACAACTCCTTAAAAGCACCCATGTCTGGATGCAAGCCCACCCTCACTGCGTCTTCAACATTTTGATCCACATCGATATAGCTGCGGGTACCACTCTCCCGAATGGCTATATTGGGCCTCAGGTTGTAGTAGTCGGTATACTGTGAAATGGGAATCAGGGTATTCAGTCCGTCGTTCCCTCCATGAAGCTGAATAAAGATCAGCACATTATCGTTGCTGCTGGCTGCAGCCGCCTGCTTCAAACCGCTATTGGCTGCCAGCAGGTTCAGGGGAATTCCGCCCAGTGTCAGTCCAGCAGCACTTCCAGCGCTAATATTCCGTATGAATTGTCTTCTCTTCATCGCTTACTAGTATAGTTGAAATTCTGGGGTTTGAATCAATTTGGAAATAAGCAGATCCAGGCGAGACCGCACATAAGCATCGTTGCCTGAGCCCTTGTAGTTATTCCACTCCTGCGTCCATAAATTAAGGGCATAGCCATGATTTTCAGGAAAATCAAGAAACACTGTATAGAGAAAATAGTCCCTACGCTCCTGGGTCAGGGAAACCGCCAGCAAATTTTCGGACAGAACAGCCATGATCTCAGTAGCATTGGAAGGGTCGCTCACATCTCCTGAATTCTCCACCCACTCTACCACATCAAGGTAGATAGACAGGGGATTCTCTGCACCAGGTGGCTCTATCAGCAGATCACCCGTTTGATAGCGGTAAGCCAGCGCATAGGTGGTGATCCAGTTCCGGTTGTAACCCGGAATCTGGTGATAGGCCGGATAGCCCGCTACTTCAAAAGGCTCATAAAAATTGAGTCCCTGATCCACCAGCCTGTCCACTACAAAACCCATGTTTGTATAGAAGGATGCCGGATCGCTGTTGCGGTCAGGAAAGACCATTTTGAAGCTTCTGAAAAGGCCACAGAAAACATCAACGGGCGATTTTATCAGCGCCCCAATGTTGTCATTCTCCTTTACCGCATCGTCATTATCAAAGAAATGATCGCTTGCCAGGAGTGCCTTCAGTGCTTCCACGATGCTGTAATTGTTGTCGATTAGTATCTGGGCCAGAGGACCGATGATATCCTGTTCTGCTTCCTCAGTTATGAAATGATAAACAAAAAAGCGGTAAAGTTTCCTGGCAATGAAACGTCCCGTCTCCTTCTGCTCAAAGATCATTTCGATCATGGCATCCAGTTCGCCATAGGCCGATTCGACCGTTGGGTAGCCGCCGACAATTTCAGCAGGCTGAATGCTCTGTCCCCCAAACTTATCGGTAAAGGTCTTTACCTCCGGGTCATGCTCCACAGCTACTTCAACAGCTTCGGTACCTTCTCCCACAATGCTGGTACGCATTTTCCCGGTGGGCAAACCGGTATCTTCATCCAGGTAAGAGAAAGTTTCATCGATCGTCCAGCCGGTGAGTACGCGTGTGGCCTCCCTGATATCATCCTCGGTATAGTTGGTGTAATCACCCTCTTTCACCTGTGTTCCCTTGCCGATGCTGTAGAGTTCAAGCATCTCCCGGGCAAAATTCTCGTTGGGTGAGCGGAAACGATTAGAATAACCATCCAGGTAGCGAAGCATTGCATTGTCCACACATATCTTCTTAAAAAGCTCCTTGAAACTGCCATAGGCATAGTGGCGGAAAAGCGCATTCTGATAATAGATTGCTTCACTGGAGAGAATCCTGGTCCACCTGGCAGGGAGATGGGTATGATAAAACCAGGTAAGTCTCTCCTTCAATGTAAGAGGAGCCCGACGCATCACATCCATGTGCCAGCACTGAAAATACCTGAACAGTTCATCCTGCTCACGGTCCGGTGCAGCATGAGCCACACCGGCAGGATCGACCCAGGTGGAACCTGTCGCCGGATCCACCGGAGGTAATGGGCTTTCTGTGCTGTCATCGAGCAACAGGGTCATTGCCTGATCTGCTGTCAGGGTGCTGAATTGGTCAATCTCCTGACGAGTGGGGCCGAAAGTGGCCCTTCGTAAGAGGTGGGCAGCTCGTGCTTTGCCGAGT
>SPBY01000275.1 GCA_004525825.1 Bacteroidia bacterium | reverse complement strand
TGCCCTGAGCCCTTGTTCCAGGTCGAGCTTCTCAATCTCCTTGCGGTATTTCAGGTCCACCAGCAAGGGGTGTCCGCGCCTGTGCATATGTACCGGGATCACGATCCCGTAGAGTTCATCATTGTAAGCCTCAATCACTGCATTGGTGACAGCCGGGGGAATTCCGGGCTGATCGCCCAGGTAGATCAGAACGGCTTCGGCATCTGTGGGAACGGACCGCAGACCACAGATCACGGAGGAAAACATTCCCTTTTCATGTTCCGTGTTGTGACAGAACTTCACCGGTCTCTCACCCAGGGCCCGCCTCACTTTATCGTGGTCCGCCCCCAGCACAACCACCACCTGGCCGACCTTGGAGTTCAGCACTTGATCCACCACGGTTTCGATGATGGTACCCTTACCGTAGGGCATCAATAGTTTTTGCGAACCCATCCGGCGGGAAGAGCCCGCCGCCAGTATGATGGCCCACTTACTCTGCATCAGCCTTAAGTTTCCGGTTGCGAACTTCAACCAATTGGGCAGCAATACTGATGGCAATCTCCTGGACGGTTTTAGAAGCAATGTCCAGGCCAATGGGGGTATGAATGGCGGACCATTGCTCCTTGGTGGCCCATTGCTCATCCAAAAACTGTTTTTTCACAATGCCCACCTTATGTGAACTTCCAATCATTCCAATGTAGGCAGCATCCGAACCGATGCAGGACCTCAGGGCCTCACCGTCTGGCTTATGGCCGCGGGTGACAATCACTACGTAGGTATCCGGACCGTATTTTATCTCCCCCATGGCAGTACCGATATCCCGGACCACCAGGTGATCGGCATCGGGAATGTGATTCGCACTGGCAAACTCCGGCCGGTCGTCCACCACAGTCACCTCAAATTCAAGGAGTGAGCCCAGGTGTGCCAGTGCTTTACCTATGTGGCCCCTTCCTGCAATGATCAGGTGAGGCATGGGTTTGATGTGTTCCAGGTAGGCCATTTCCAACTGGTGGGGGATAGTGCTCAGGTCAATTTCGATGAATCCATACCTCTCGGCATCCTTCAGATGGTCTTTGATTACTTCCTTAAAGGCAGGATCCATGTCCATGGGAAGGTCCTCATGGCCTATTCCACTGATCCAGTATCGCCTGATGTTTCTTCCGCTGTTGTGTACGCTGCTTACCCCGGTGAGCAGATAGCCGTCTTTACGCTGGGAAAGCGACTTCTCCATTTTTTCCAGGACAGACAGGTGGGCTGAAGGTGTGGCATCGATCAGTACTTCAGCTTCCCCTCCGCAAATGGCTCCGTGTGAACCCTGGTCTGAATCCAGGTTGAAATAAAAGTGGTCCGAAGCCCCCGAGATCATAAGACTTTCAGCAATGTGCTGCACCTCTCCCTCCAGTATTCCTCCGCCGACAGTGCCAGCCAGGAGTCCCTGTTCACCGAACAGGGCAGAACTTCCTGGTTTCTGGGGAGTGGATCCGGAAGCCCTAACCAGAGTGGCCAGTGCGGCTCCAGATCCGGACCGGATCTGTTCGAGTATCTTATGATGGATGCTCCTCATACCATCCTCTTGACGGGTTTAAACTATATGATCCTGACCAGCGTGACGATCAGTATGCAGGAAATCACCACTGCAGGCGACCATAATCTGGCCAATAGTGAAGCAGGGTGTACACTGTTGCTTGCCGAAATTTTGCCAGTATACCCGACAGCCACAATAATAGCCAGGTAAGGTTTAATGGCAGAAGTAGTCATAGCTGTAAATGTTTCAGGTATATAAATATATGATTTTTATTGACTTCACTGCACTGAGGTCGTAACTTGAAATAGAGGGAATCGTATATATTGATCATGGAAAATCAGTACATATGTCCTCATTGCAGGGACTAAGCTATATTTCTCACGCATACCGGGGAACAAAGTACGTACCAGCTTTCTGAGATGATCCAGCACCTCGATATGTAGAATCCCTCCACACTTACCTGCCTGAGCTGTTTGACTCCAACAAAACGGCCTATTCATTGTTATTTCTATGAAGGAGGAAATAGACATGAGAGATGAAAGTCACGGCATTATCAACATTCAGCCACTTGGATTTCCCTGGGCCACCCGGAATCCTTTTCTTTTTTGTGTATACCATGCCGATCATTACCCGCAGGGCAACGGAGAGTTTGGTCCGGATGCCCCACTCACCGGCAGGAACCTGGGCAATGATTTTACCCTGAAAGATGGTTGGCGCATGTATCATGGAAAGAGCATCCCTGGATTTCCGGTGCATCCGCACCGGGGATTTGAAACGGTTACTGTGGTCCGAAAGGGAGTGGTTGATCACTCCGATTCCCTGGGGGGAGCAGGCAGGTACCGGGACGGTGATGTGCAGTGGATGACAGCTGGTAAGGGCATTCAACATTCCGAAATGTTTCCTCTGATTCACAAAGAGAAACCCAATTCCTTGGAATTATTCCAGATCTGGCTGAATTTGCCCCGGGCGAAGAAGTTCGTGGAACCCTATTATGCCATGTTATGGAAGGAGAATATACCGGTACATCGCATAAAGGATGCCGGAGGTCTGGAGACTGAACTTGAAGTCATGGCAGGATCGCTGGATGGAGTGAACGCCCCCGAACCGGCTCCCGATTCCTGGGCGGCTAATCCTGAGAATGAGGTGGCCATCTGGCACATTCAAATGGAACCCGGAGCCACATGGAAGATGCCCACCGCCTCCAAAGATGTCAATAGGTCACTCTATTTCTTTTCGGGCGACAAAGTAGAGATAGAAGGACAGTCCATTGCCTCAGGCTTTGGCATGGACCTTAGGCCAGACCAGTTCATAGAATTGGTAAATGGCGAAAAGGAGGCAAGGTTTCTCTTGCTTCAGGGCAGGCCTATCCTCGAACCGGTTGTGAATTATGGTCCATTTGTGATGAATACAAAGGAGGAAATCCAGCAGACCTTTACGGATTACCAGCAGACCCAATTCGGAGGTTGGCCCTGGCCAAGACCCGACCAGGTGCATTCCGGGCAGAAGGGAAGATTTGCAATTCACGTTGACGGCAGGGAGGAAGAGCCCCCGGTGTCATAAATCCTTTAGCTCGTAAAAGAGCCAGGTATCGGGATCAATAAGCACCTCTTTTGCTTTAAAGGGAAGCTCAATGATCATGGCCTTTTCCCGGGCATCCATCTCCACGGTTTTACGAACGCTTTTTCCCGCTTTCCCCCTGATCTCAATGTCAATGGGAAACTGGAACTCATGCTGTTCCTGGTGTTGCTTTAGATTGAGTTCAATGGTTCGCCTTTTCGCTTTCCATTCGTAGGAGAGGACCGGATGACCGGCCTCGTGGAACCATTGCTGGAAGAAGTTATCGTACTCCTTTCCCGTGACCGATTCCACCACTTCCAGGAAGTCATCTGTAAGTGCATTCTCAAATTTGAACTTTTCATAGAACGTTTGTACGCACTCCCTGAACTTTTCATCCCCCATATCGTGCCTCAGCATGTGTAACACCCATCCAGCTTTTTCATAAACATTTTTATTCAGCAGCCGGGCGGAGATGGGCAGGGTGGTGTCCACTATGGGGGCCAGCCTTCGGCGGGCAAAGCGCAGGACCTGTCCTTTTTCATCCAGCATGGAGGCCACAAATGCCTCCCTGCCGTGGGTGTGTTCAATGTAAAGGTCCGTGAGGTAGGTGGCAAATCCCTCGCTGATCCAGATATGGTGCCAGTCAAGCTCAGACACCGCATCGCCGAACCACTGGTGAGCGATCTCATGGGCAAGCAGGTTCTCGATTCGCTGTTCCCCCGAAACGCTCCTTTCATGGTAGAAGATGCAACTGGCATTCTCCATCCCTCCATAAACAGTTTTGGACTGTACATTGGCCAGCTTTTTATAGGGGTAAGGCGCAAGGTAGGATTCAAAAAAGTCCAGGGGCTGTAAAGCCATGCTGTAATCGAGGAAGCCCGCCTCCTTGTTCTGGGGATATACCCAGGAGGAAACGGGAATGCCCGAGGCACTTTCCAGATGCTGTACCTCAAACGGGCTTACACCGATGACCATCATTTTTGTGGAAAGGGGATAGGAGGTAAGCCAATGTGAAGTGACCCGGCCCCCTTCCCGGAACTCCTCCTGCCTGGTTCCCACGGATACTACTTGGTAATGGTCCGGTGCGTGAACCAGAAACTCTACCACCGCTTTGTCTGAGGGATGATCTACCAGTGGCAGCCAGTGATGCCCCCTGTCGGGCCAGTTGTCCCCGAAGAAGGTCCTGTCGCCAAACTTGTTTTTAGAAATAATCAGTCCGTCGGTCGGGATTCCGTGGTATGAAATCTTATAGGTTCTCCTTGTTCCTTTAGAAGCCTGGACCTTGGTAAGTGAGATCTGGTCTGAAAGTTGCTCAAAGGTTACCTTTTTGCCATTCTCAGTGACCGCTTGAACAATCATGCCGGCGGTGTCTGCCTGACCGCTGGAGAGGTCCAGGTAAAACTGGTCCACGTCCTTTAAAAACTCAATTTCAATATCGGCAACACCTCGCAGGATGTCGGTGGAATCGTTCAGGTCGACCTCAAAGCGATAGCTGAGTACATCCATGGATTCGTACCTGAGACGGTGATCCTGTCCGGCGGCAGGGGCCAGGAACAGAAGCATTGAAATGAGCAAAGCTGGAGAGGATCTGACAAGGAACATTAGCAGGTGCATTTCAGGAAAAACGCAATTTAAGAATTATATTTATTGCGTGAACCCTAGCATTTTCATGGACAAGGCCAGTACTCCCTCAGGCGAGGACCTGAAGCAGGCACTGGGAGATAAATATGAACTCTGGATGGAGATCCGGGAGCATGTACTTCAGAAGTATCCCGATGGGAAGGAGGAGTGGAATTTCCCGGGCAAGAATTATGGATGGAGTTTCCGGATCAAGGATAAGAGAAGGGCCATCATCTACCTTCTGCCCAGGAAAGAGGAATTTAGGGCTGCCTTTGTGTTTGGAAGGAAGGCCTTTGAAGCCATTAAAAAGAGTGATGTATCCCCCAAGATCATTTCAGAACTGGAATCAGCCAAAGTGTATGCAGAAGGAAGGGGGGTACGGATTCCTGTTCCTGACAGGGCCGTCCTGAAGGACATATTCATCCTGATTGATATCAAACTTGCTTTCTAAGAATAAAAGGCATGAGTACTAAAAAACACGAAGGGCATCCTCACCTGACCGGGGAACACAAATACGGAGATCTAGGACAGTTAATCCTTTTTTTCCTTTTCCTGGTAGT
>SPBY01000251.1 GCA_004525825.1 Bacteroidia bacterium | reverse complement strand
GTGTGATGAAAGAGGAGGAGCAGTCCTTCCTGTCCACCCTGGAAACCGGGATGGGGCTTCTCGATCAGCTGGTGGAAAAAGCTAAAAAGGAAAAAAGCAGTATCGTTGCTGGAAAAGAGGCTTTCACCCTCTACGATACTTTTGGCTTCCCACTGGACCTCACCGAGCTCATCCTTTCGGAGCAGGGCATGAAGGTGAACGGGGAAGAGTTTATGGCAGAAATGGATGCTCAGAAGAATCGCTCCAGAAAAGCGGCTGAGACCGAATCGGGCGACTGGACCGTGCTGATGGACGACGATACCGAAGAGTTTGTGGGCTATGAAAGGCTCTCCACCGAAGTGATGATTACCCGCTACAGAAAGGTGCTTACCAAGAAGCGGGAACAGTTCCACCTGGTATTTAACCTGACCCCCTTCTATGCGGAGAGTGGCGGACAGGTAGGCGACCGGGGGATCATCGAAAATGAGACAGAAAAAATAGAGATCATCGATACCCGCAAGGAAAATGACCTGATCATCCACATTGCCAAAAAGCTTCCTTCCAAGCCCTCTGCCACTTTTACTGCCACGGTAGACAGGCAGCGCAGGATCCGGACCGCCAATAACCATACGGCCACGCACCTGATGCATCATGCCTTGCGGCAGGTATTGGGCAAGCATGTGGAACAAAAAGGCTCCCTGGTGGAACCCGATTATCTCCGCTTCGACTTCAGCCATTTCCAGAAAGTCACGGAAGAGGAACTTCGAAAGGTGGAACACATGGTCAATGGTATGATCCGCCAGAACAGTCCACAGGAAGTGCACCAGGCAGTTCCTATGAGTCAGGCCAAGGAGATGGGTGCTTTGGCCCTATTTGGGGAAAAATACGGGGATGCGGTCCGTGTGATCCGCTTTGGCGAATCGGTGGAACTCTGTGGGGGAACTCATGTGGAAGCCACCGGACAGATCGGCATCTTCAGAGTCTTCAGGGAATCTTCCATTGCTGCAGGAATCAGGCGCATCGAGGCCATCACCGGGGAGGTAGCCGAACGCTACATTGACGAACACATGGAGATTGTAAGGCAAATTTCCAGCACCTTTGAGAACCAGAAGGACCTGGTAAAAGCGGTCAAATCGGTGATTGATGAACATGGGATACTCTCCAAAAAAGTAGATAAGTTTCAGCAGAACATGCTGGGCATAATGGCCAAACAAATGGAAGAGAAGATGGAGAGGGTGGGCGACGTGATGTTGGCCACCGCCAGGATCGAGGTGGACAATCCGGCCCTTCTGAGGGACCTGGCTTTCCAGCTTCGCTCCAGGTATCCCAAGGTATGCCTGATCCTGGGTGCAGAGGTGGAAAGTAAGGCCCACCTGGCCATCATGCTTGCCGATGTGGCCATCCAGAACTACGATCTCAACGCCTCTGCCCTGATCCGTGAAGTTTCCGGGGAGATCCAGGGAGGCGGAGGCGGACAGCCCTTCTTCGCCACCGCCGGGGGGAAAAATCCAAAAGGGATAGATGCAGCTCTGAAAAAAGCACGTATTCTCTTCATGGATGCTGCCGGTGATTAAATTCCGCCTTGCACCTTTTTACTTTTGACTTTTGACTTTTGACTTTGGCTTCGCCTCCGTTCGACTGGTGAGGAGCAAGGCGACGAACATAACGGCTCCATTCACGATCAGCAGCTCAAAACCAAATTCGTAGCCATTGAAAAGCACCGCAGAGAATTTGCTTAACAAAAAGGAGAGAACAGGCGACAGGATGGCCAGCAAGGGAACCAGGCGATCCCGTACCTGAAGTTTTGTAAACAGCCCGAAAGCATAGAGTCCCAGCAGGGGGCCATAAGTATAACCAGCCACCCTGAAGATGGCCGAGATTACGCTTTCGTCATTAATGGCCCTAAATAGCATGATCACCAGGCCCAGCACCACAGAGATGCCCAGGTGGACCCACCTGCGTGTCCGGGTCAGTTTTTCATCCTCCCACTTACGTGCTTCCAGGATATCCACCGTAAAGGAGGTGGTCAGGGCTGTCAGGGCCGAATCGGCACTGGAGTAGGCAGCGGCCACCAGTCCCACAATAAAAAAGATCCCCACCACCTGAGGCAGGTAACCCCCGGTGGCTATCATGGGAAAGAAATTGTCGGTAGTTTCAGGAATGGCTATCCCCCGGAAAGTGGCAAACTGGATCAGGACGGCTCCCAGGAATAGAAAGACCAGGTTCACCGGTACCAGGGAAATGCTCATCAGGTACATGTTCTTTTTGGCCTCTTTGATGTTCTTACAACTCAGGTTCTTCTGCATCATATCCTGGTCCAGTCCGGTCATCACAATGGCAATAAAAGCTCCTGAGAGGAAGTGTTTGAAGAAATGGTTCTCCTTCTGCCATCCGTCAAACACCCATATCCGTGCATCATCACCAGCGGTCACCCGGGCGATCATCTCCCCCAGCGATAGGTCCATGGAACGGGTGATCAGGATAATGGATACCACCACGGCGGTGAGCATGCAGAAAGTTTGCAGGGTATCGGTCCAGATAATGGTCTTAATCCCTCCTCGATACGTATAGAGCCAGATCAGGGTAATGGTCACAATCACAGTTACATAGAAAGGAACATTCCAGGCATCAAATACCGTAAACTGCAACACGCTGGCCACCAGGAACAGCCTGAAGGAGGCCCCGATGATTCGCGACAAAAGGAAAAAGGAGGCGCCGGTTTTGTAAGAAAATCTGCCAAAACGCTCCTCCAGGTAGGTGTAAATACTGGTGAGCTGCAGACGGTAGTACAGCGGCATCAAGAGATTGGCAATTACCGCATAACCCAGAAGGTAGCCGAGCACCATCTGCATGTAGGAGAACTGGCTGTCCGCCACCCAGCCTGGCACCGAGATAAAGGTGACCCCCGAAATCGAAGCACCGATCATTCCAAAGGCCACCACATACCAGGGGGACTTCCGTTCCCCCAGGAAAAAAGCGTCGTTCCCGGCACCTCTTCCCGAAAACCAGGAGATGACCAGCAGGAGCAGGAAATAGGCTAGGATGATGGATATGATCAGAGTGGCTGACAAGTGTTATGGGTCATGGCTTGGTGTACGGGTGTCAAAATTGAGCAAAATCGGACGAAGATGAAAATTATATGTGTTATTTTTGCGCTCATGCATCAGACTTACTCATCGAAGTTGCTGGAAGAGGCAGTGGAAGAATTCGCCACCCTGCCGGGAATCGGCAGGAAAACTGCCCTGCGCCTTGTACTCCACCTGCTCAAGCAGGAGGATAAGGAGGTGGAACATTTCGGACGCACCATTCTCCGAATGAAGGAAGAGATAATAAACTGCAGAGAGTGTCACAACATCTCGGATACAGAAGTGTGTCCCATCTGCTCCGATCCTTACCGGGATAAAAAGACCGTATGTGTGGTAGAGTCCATCCGGGATGTGATGTCGGTGGAAAACACTCAACAGTTTACGGGGGTCTACCATGTACTGGGGGGAATCATCTCTCCCATGGACGGCATCGGGCCGGCCGACCTAAGCATCGAATCCCTGGAACAGAAGGTGAGGCTTAAGCAAATCAAGGAGGTAATCCTGGCACTTAGCACCACCATGGAGGGCGACACCACCAATTTTTATATTTACCGGAGGCTCAAGGACCTGCCCGTCACCATATCCACCCTGGCCAGAGGTTTGGCCATAGGCGACGACCTGGAGTATGCCGATGAAGTGACCCTGGGTCGCTCTCTTTTGAACCGGATCTCCTTCGAGGAGACATTTAAAAACAACAATCATGGAACTTAAGAAGAACCGATATACCATTGACGGGATCCCTGTGGTCGGTCTGGCTGAAAAGCATGGCTCGCCCCTCTACATCTACGAATCTGCCCGGATGATCAGTCAGTACCAGAGGATCACCGGCGCATTCAGCTCTACCAGGGTGAAGATCTACTATGCCTGCACGGCGCTGACAACATCAATGTATTGAAGTTATTCAAGAGCCTTGGATGCGGACTTGATTCAGTCTCTGTGCAGGAGGTGGCCCTGGGTCTGAAGGCAGGATTTGCCCCGCAGGACATCCTATATACTCCCAACTGTGTCTCCATTGAAGAGATTGACGAGGCAGTGGAGCTGGGGGTCCGGATCAACATTGACAACATCGCCATACTGGAAGAGTTCGGGCATAAGTACGGCAAGGAGCAAGCGATCTGCATCCGGATCAACCCTCACATCATGGCCGGGGGGAATCACAAGATATCCACCGGACACATCGATTCGAAATTTGGCATCTCCATCTACCAGCTTCCCCATGTCCATCGCATAGTGGAAGCCAATCAGATGAAAGTAGAGGGAATACATATGCACACCGGTTCAGACATCGTGGATGTGGAATCCTTCCTGAGGGCCACCGAAATCATGTTCGAAACTGCCCGCCAGTTTAAGGAGCTTGACTACATCGATTTTGGCAGTGGCTTCAAGGTACCCTATAAGAGCGACGATATATTCACCGATGTGGAGGCCCTGGGGAAACACCTAAGCACCCGTTTCAACCAGTTTTGCGACGAGTACGGGAAGGAACTGACCCTTGTTTTTGAACCGGGAAAGTTCCTGGTGAGCGAAGCCGGTTATTTCGTGGCCCGTGTCAATGTGATCAAACAGACCACTTCCACTGTGTTTGCAGGCCTCGATACCGGCCTCAACCACTTTATCAGGCCCATGTTTTATGATGCTTATCATGAAATTATCAATGTGAGCAAACCAGGTGGGAAAACCCGGATCTATACCGTGGTGGGGTACATCTATGAAACCGATACCTTTGGCTGGAACCGGAAGATTAGCGAGGCCTCAGCGGGTGACTATCTGTTGTTTAAAAACGCAGGGGCCTATTGTTATGCCATGTCGTCCAACTACAACTCCAGGTTCCGGCCGGCCGAAGTACTGATACACGATGGGAAGGATTACCTGATCCGGGAACGGGAAGACATGGAAGATCTGTTGCGTAAACAGCGTGAAATCGACATACTCTAGCCAATATCCACCAACAATATCCGTTAACTTACCAGGCAATAAGCACTAACTACTAACTTACTAACACTCGCGAAGCGAGTATTCTAACATATTAACGCGAGCATCGCGAGCAAACTAACACGAGCGTAGCGGGTTTTCCATGGATTTATCCATAATAATAGTCAACTACAATGTGCGACACTTCCTGGATCAGTGTCTGCACTCGGTGCAACAGGCTATTGACAGGTCGAGGGAGGAACAGCCGGCAGGGCCAAACTTCCTGGCAGAAGTGTTTGTGGTGGACAACAATTCGGTGGATGGATCGGTGGCAGAGGTCCGCCAGAAATTTCCCTGGGTAAAGATCATCGCCAACGAGGAGAATTTGGGTTTCTCCAGGGCCAACAACCAGGCCATCAGGGAGTCTTCTGGCCGCTATGTACTGCTGCTGAATCCGGATACAGTAGTGGAGGAGGACACCTTTATCAAGTGCATTGAATTCATGGACACACATCCC
>SPBY01000559.1 GCA_004525825.1 Bacteroidia bacterium | reverse complement strand
GGTAATTCCCATGGTTTCAATAAAGTTGTGATGAACCCCGGTAAAGGAGACCAGCACGTCCAGTTCAGGATCTTTTCCTTCCCAGTTGATCCCGCTGGAATTAGAACCAATGCGGTAGGGAGGCTGCATGGAGGCGGTGGCATTCAGCACGCCGGGATGCTCCATAAAGCTTTGCTTAAGCATCTCGTACTCCTGGTTCAGGTTTCCCCTCAGATCAATATGGACCAGATTGTATTTGTTGTAGCCCAGGTCGGCGCTTCGCATGAAGGTAAGCTGCCGGGTGGCCACCATGGCCCCGGTGATCAGGATCACCGCCAGGGTAAACTGGAAAACCACCAGGATCTTCCGGAGCAAACCACTTCCGGAACGCTGGTCAGTCTGTTCCCGGATGGCCCGTAACGGTCGCAGGGCCGAAAGGTAGAGGGCCGGGTAGCTGCCAGCCAGAAGGGTGGTCACCACCAGTACCCCTAAAATTCCCAGGAGAAACTGAATGGAAAAAAGTCCCGCTGGTTCTATCTCCTTCCCCGAAATGTGGTTGAACTTGTTCAGCAGGGCAAGCACAAGTAAAAATGCCACCACCACAGAGATCAGGGTCTGAACAAAGGATTCGATCAGGTACTGCCGCACCAGGTGCATCCTGGATGCCCCGTTCACCTTCCTGAGCCCGATCTCTTTGGCACGAATGGAGGAACGGGCGGTGGAGAGATTCATAAAATTGATGCAGGCAATCAGTAGCACAAAGAAGGCGATGGCTCCGAAAATATAGACATAGAGAATGGCTCCGGGCGATCTTCCAAATCCAAAGTAGGAGTGGAGGTGGATCCGCGAAAAGGAGGCCACCATGTAGTCGATGGTGTTGTCCTCTTTATAGATGTTGGTTACCTCTGTGATTTTCCGGTTCACAATGCTGTCCACAGCTCCTTCCTTCAGTTTCACACAGGTCATGATGGAATTGGATCCCCAGGTGTCGTTGTTACGGTCCTCCAGGCTAAGATAGTTCCAGGGGAAGAGAACCTTGAAACCGAGAATGGAGTTGGAGGGAGGATCTTCGATGACTGCGGAGATGGTGAAATGTTGGTCCTGTTCCAACTGGATGGTCCGTCCCACGGGATCAGCATCGCCAAAGTACTTAGTTGCTAATTCTTCAGTAATTACCATGGAGTTGGGTTCCCTGAGCACACCCTCTTTGCTTCCGAATTTAAAATTGAAGGTAAACATATCGAAGAAGGAGGAATCGACCACAACGATTCCATCTTCAAAAAACTTGTTCTCCCCTTCGGTGAAGAGGTGACCACCCTGGAAGGCCAGGCGGCATTGCTCTTCTATCTCCGGCACCTCATCCTTCCAGACCGGTCCAGATACATAGGGAGTTACATTCACATGGTAGGGTTCGGCGTTGGAGTAGTACTGGTCCTCTTCGACGCGGTAAAGCCGGTCGTAATCGGTATGGAACTTGTCGAAGCTCAGTTCATGCTGCACCCAGAGCAACATAAAGAGGGCGCAGGCGAGGCTGACTGATAATCCGATGATGTTTATAATGGTGATTCTTTTCTCTTTGAACAGCAGGCGGAGCACCTGTTTCAGTTGATTGAAGGACATATGTGTGAAGATTTTTATAAAAGACGATCCAACTTTCACATCATTACACTTCCAAAACATTAAATTTGGAAATACTTTAAAAGAAATGCAAAATGAATAGGGATATAGATCTGTTTACACTTATCGAAAAGGAACAAGAACGCCAGCGAAGGGGCATTGAGCTGATCGCATCTGAAAATTTTGTCAGCACCCAGGTGATGGAGGCCATGGGCTCATGCCTGACCAATAAATATGCCGAAGGCTACTCAGGTCACCGCTATTATGGGGGGTGCGAAGTGATAGACAGGGTTGAGGACCTGGCCATTGAACGGCTATGTCAGCTCTATGGTGCCGAGTTTGCCAATGTACAGCCCCACTCAGGAGCACAGGCCAATATGGCTGTGTTTTTAACTGTCCTGGAGCCGGGCGATACCTTTATGGGACTGGATCTTTCTCATGGGGGGCACCTTTCACATGGCTCTCCGGTCAACAGTTCGGGCCTTCTCTACAGGGCCGTTTCGTACGGTCTGGATGAGAAGTCGGGTCGGATTGACTATGATGCTATGGAAGAGGTGGCTAAAAAGGAGCGTCCCAAAATGATTATAGGAGGTGCTTCGGCCTATTCGCGCGAATGGGACTATAAGCGAATGCGGGAGATTGCAGACGAGATTGGGGCCATTTTGATGATTGATATGGCGCATCCGGCCGGACTGATTGCTGCCGGACTGCTCGATAATCCTCTTCCACACGCTCATATCGTAACCTCCACTACCCACAAAACCCTGCGTGGACCATGTCGCGGAATTATCCTGATCGGAAAAGATTTTGAGAACCCGTGGGGCAGAGCCACCAATAAGGGCACCATCCGTAAAATGTCCTCACTGATCAACTCAGCAGTGTTCCCTGGGATACAGGGCGGACCCCTGGAACATATTATTGCTGCAAAGGCGGTGGCTTTTGGGGAGGCACTTACAGACGAATTCAGGGCCTACCAGGTGCAGGTAAAGAAAAATGCGGCAGTGATGGCCGACGCTTTTATTCAGAAAGGATACAAGGTGGTCTCCGATGGAACAGATAACCACTCCATGTTAATCGACCTGCGGACCAGGGTAGAGGATATTACCGGAAAACAGGTGGAGAACGTTCTGGTTGAGGCCGGTATCACTGTTAACAAGAATATGGTACCTTTTGATTCCCGATCGCCCTTCCAGACCAGCGGAATCAGGGTGGGAACCCCTGCCATTTCCACACGTGGGGTGAAAGAGGAGTTGATCCCCGGGATGGTGGAGCTGATCG
>SPBY01000716.1 GCA_004525825.1 Bacteroidia bacterium | reverse complement strand
TGATAGCAATGATCGGAAAAGATACATTGGGAGGATTCAATGCAATGAATGGTGCGCTCAAAGAACAGGTTGAACGCAATTAAGCCAATTAGTAACCCTTGCATGTATTAAATTAATAGCCTTCATAGATGAGTTCTAAAAAATCAGGTTTTACATCCATTCAAAAATGGACCCTGCTGGCATGCATTTTGGCATCGAGCCTGGTGTTTATGGATAGTACTGCTCTAAACGTTGCACTGCCGGCACTTCAGGAAGATCTGGGAATTACCGGGACGGAACTCTTATGGATCATCAATGGCTACGCCCTGTTTTTATCCGCCTTATTGCTGCTAGGTGGATCCCTGGGTGATCTTTATGGCCGTAACAAAGTGTTCCTCACCGGACTGGGCATTTTCTCCATGTCTTCACTGATATGTGGTATTTCTCAGAACCCCCTTCAATTAATACTTGCCCGTGCCTTCCAGGGGATCGGGGGGGCCCTGTTAATCCCAGGCAGCCTTTCCATCCTGAGTTCTCAATTTGGAGTTGCTAAACGGGGCCGTGCCATTGGATTGTGGTCTACATTCAGTGCACTTACTGCGGTCTTTGGGCCGGTTCTCGGAGGATGGCTTGCCGGCCGGGGACTCTGGAGGATTATTTTCTTTTTGAATGTCCCATTGAGTGTCGTGGTTTTTATTAGCACGATTGCCAGGATCCCTGAATCAAGAAATCCGGAGGCTCAAAAGTTGGATGTATGGGGTGCCATACTGGTAACCGCAGGACTTGCAGGAATTACTTACGGTTTCATTGAATCGCCAAAGCAAGGCTTTGGGAATATTATCATAGTGTCCTCCTTATTTATTGGTGGCATATCTTTGATCGGTTTTATGGTGATCCAGCGTTATTCAAACCACCCCATGATGCCCCTGAAATTATTTAAGTCCAGGACATTTAGTGGTGCAAATCTATTAACCCTGTTTGTGTATGCGGCACTGGGCGGATCTATGTTTTTCCTGCCCCTCAACCTCATTCAGATCCAGGGGTACAGTGAATTACAGGCTGGGCTTGCCCTCTTGCCCATGATTGTTTTGATTGCAGGAATATCGACTTTCATCGGAAAATATTCTGACAAAATGGGTGCGAGGATTCCACTGATCATAGGACCGATCATTACCAGTGTAGGGTTTTTCCTGTTTTCCACCTATGGAATCACAAGTGGACCGGGTGCATATTGGACCAGTTTCTTCATTTCCTTTTTACTTTTGGGAACGGGAATGGGGATTACAGTTGCTCTATTGACCACAGCCGTAATGGGGGCCGTTTCTGAAGACCATGCCGGTATTGCCTCGGGCATTAACAACACCATCGCAAGATCGGCCGGAGTCCTTGCAGTGGCATTGTTGGGAGCCATGGTCCTTTACACATTTACAAAATCCATTGAGGGGGGAATAGAGGTGATGGATATTTCCAAGGACATCAAAAATGAGATCGTGATTGAATCATCAAATTTCGCTGCCGCCCGGGTTCCTGATGGCCTGTCTGTTGAAAAAAAGGTCCTTGTAAAGGAACTATTGAATGATTCATTTGTTGGTGCTTTTAACAGAATTGTATATGTAGCTTCCCTGCTTACCTTACTTGGGGGACTCATGTCCATTATTTTTATCAGGAACAAAAAATGAAGTCCGAAGAGAAATATCTGAAATACAAGGGTCGCGTGGTTTTCGGAAAACAATCCATGCCCTATTTTGATCGGATTCCCAAGCACTAGGAATCAACGACGAATCACTAACAAGTGGTGTATTCTATGCCAGTAATCGATCAGAGCAGTATCTTCCCTGACCTGAACAACCACGCCTTCCAGGACAATGCCAGCGAAGCCATACACCGCTATATTAACTAATGAGAATTCTAACAAGCTGGATACTTAAATACTCAGTACCCGCTTATAGTTCTCGACGATCAGCCCGGCATAGGGTTTCACAAGTTCCTCCAGGCGATGCATATCTGAATCACTGAGATTCCTGAAGTCTTGCAGTACCCCGATGTTGTGTT
>SPBY01000323.1 GCA_004525825.1 Bacteroidia bacterium | reverse complement strand
TAATTGATTCGCCTCTCGGCATAGCCTCGATGCATCATCTATTAATTATCTCACTAATTCAGGTCCGCTTCACTGATGAGCTTGTCGACCAGTTCTTTCTGCGCTTTGCTTTCTCCCAGCTTTGCCCTCAGGATCTGCTCAGCAATATCCACGGATAAGGTGGCCATTTGTTCCTTCATCTCATTCAGGGCAGCTGCCTTTTCGTTCCGGATGGCCTCTCTGGCACTTTTAACAAGCTTATTGGCTTCTTCGGTAGCTTTCTCTTTTGCCTCGGCAATCAACTGATCCTTCACCTGCTTGGCCTCCTTCAAAAGGGCATCTCTTTCGGCTTTGGCTTCGGCCAGAATCTTTTCATTGTCGGCCTGTAATTGGGCCATCTCCTCTTTGGCCTTTTTGGCTGCATCCAGTGCATGGCGAATGCTTTCGTTACGCGCCTTTACGGCAGTAAGTATGGCTGGCCAGGCAAACTTGCCAAGGATGAACAGCAGAACAAGAAAGAACAGGGTAGACCAGAAGATCATTCCTATTCCGGGTGTTACTAGATCCATAGTATTTGATGTTTAATCGTTTTCAATGAAAGGCCTGCAACCAACCGTTACAGGCCGTCTCAGTTTTCTGCCTAGTTATTACCCATCATGGCTACCACGATGGCAAACAAGGCAGCTCCTTCAATCAGGGCTGCTGCGATAATCATGGCGGTCTGGATTTTTCCTCCGGCCTCGGGCTGACGTGCAATGGCATCCATTGCCGATCCTCCGATCCTTCCGATTCCCAGTCCTGCTCCGATTACGGCAAGTCCTGCTCCAATTGCTGCTAATGTACCAGTCATAATAAATATGTATTAAATGAACAATTAATCATGGTGATGCTCTGGCATCGCCATTCCAATAAATAAAGCTGACAATAAGGTGAAAATATAGGCTTGCAGGAAGGCCACAAGCAATTCAATAAAATCCATAAACAGCACCATAAACAAAGATGGAACCGCAACAAAAAAGGATTTGAATATAAATATCATGGAGATCAGGCTCAATACAATGATGTGGCCTGCGGTGATGTTGGCAAAGAGTCGGATCATCAGCGCAAAGGGCTTGGTGATCAATCCAATCAATTCTACCGGAATCATGATGGGAGCCAGCCAGACCGGCACTCCCGGGGTGTTGAACACATGCTGCCAGTGCCCCTTGTTGCTGCTGAACTGGGTAATCAGGAAGGTAATCACGGCCAGCACCATGGTGACGGCTATGTTCCCGGTTACATTGGCACCGAAGGGAAAGAAAGGAATCAGCCCCATCAGGTTGTTCAGCAGGATAAAAAAGAATACGGTAAGCAGGTAGGGCATGAAACGGGCATATTTGTCCTCCCCAATGTTGGGAATTGCCACATCCTCTTCAATAAAGACAATGACCGGTTCGATGAAACCTGCCAGGCCTTTGGGTTCGCTGATCCCCATCTTCTTATACGATCTGGCCAGGCTGAGGAATACCAAGAGCAGGATAATGACCGAAAGCATCATCATAAATACATTCTTGGTGATGGAAAAATCCAGGGGAAGTCCCGCCTCTACCAACTCTCCATGCTCATCCACTTCAATGATCTTTCCCTTCAGGCTTTTATCGACCAGTTCTCCGTCCTTGTTCTCTACCTGGATGGTGCCCTGACCCAGAGCAAAGCCCAAATGCGTGTGCCCGTGAGCAAGTTTTTTGGAAGAAAATGCATGCAGACCGGAATGCTTGCTAAAGAGAATCACCGGCAATGGAACGGCTACATGGCTCCCGTCCTTTTTGGTCAGGATGTGCCAATCGTGGGAATCGGAAATGTGTTCCAGGATGTATTCGGTGGCATTGAATTCCTCTTCAAGGGCTGCCTCGGAATGAGCTGCTTCATGGCTTTCAGACAGCTCCTCCGGATGCTCCTGCGAAGACTCCTGCTGGTGATTGTCCTGTCCATAAAGTTGGGTGCCGGGAATTAAAAGCGAATATCCAAATATTAATGCACAAGCAACAGCTAAATATCTCACTCTCACGATCGGTGTAATTATTTGTTATTCAGCAATTTAAACAGGCTAACTGCCGTAAAAAAAGTAAAGAATAAATATAGTGCAAAAAAAGTAAGGATAAAGGCTTTAGTCAGATTTTTTGTGGCAATCCAGCTTAGCAGAATAAAGAGGAGATAGAGCAGGAATTTCACCCCTATGCCAGCCAGCAAATAAACCACCCCTTCCTTGCTGCTTTTTTTGATACCGGCGGACATCACCAGGTAGGTTAGGAAATTGATCACCACCACCGAACCGAGTGTGACCAGGAAAACAGCGGGAGAGATATCAATATGGATCCGGGGAATGAATAAAATACCCAGTACAACCAGACTTGAAGCAAGCACCAGGAGTTGCCAGGTAAAACGGATCCGCTCAATCATCCTTCCTGAAAATAAAATCTTTCAAAACGAGGTAGAGCCCTGCAAAGACTCCAAGCAGGGTAAGAATGGCAGTATAGATAGGTTTTTCATTGCCCGAGCGTGCATCAAGTTTCGAGCCTGCCCAGTAAAAGAGAAGAATTACAGCCACCATCTGAAATCCCATGCCCGAATACCGGACAAAGGAATTTATGCCAGACTGCTTAGGCTTGTCCTTCTTTGGGTTTTGCGATTGGTTCGATACTGGCTTCTTTTTTTCCACCCATATCACATTTTCCAGTAAAGGTGGCTCCTGGTTCAATGGCCAGCTTACCGGTCTTGATTTCTCCGTATAGTTTCGACATGGACCGAAGCGACAGCAACTCTTCTACTACTATTTTACCATCTACCACGCCTTCGACCTCACAATTTTTACAGCGGATCTCTCCGGACACTCGTCCGCTCTGACCAATAAAAACCTTTCCTTTTGTATTGAGATTACCAATCAGATTGCCGTCAAACCTGATGTTTTCATTGGAATTGATGCTTCCCTCTATGGTGGTTCCAACTCCGATCATATTGATCTTGTTGGCACTTTCTGATTCACCCATTTTTGCCATTTCTTAATTTTTATGCAAACTTAATCATTATTATCGTTTCCGTCATATGCCCACTTGAGATAGAGGGACCCCCAGGTGAACCCACCTCCAAATGCTGCCAGGATCACATTATCGCCTTTTTTCAACTGCGATTCCCATTCCCAAAGACAGAGCGGAATGGTCGCAGCAGTAGTATTGCCGTACTTCTCTATATTGATCATGACCTTCTCCCTGGGGATACCCATTCGTCTCGCCACAGCTTCGATGATCCTCATGTTGGCCTGGTGAGGTACCAGCCAGGCTAAAGTGTCTGGAGTAAGGCCGTGCTTTTCCATAATTTCCACAGATACATCGGCCATTTTGGAGACAGCTACCTTGAAGACTGCCTGACCCTCCTGGAATACAAAGTGCTCCCTGGCATCGATCGTTTCGTAAGAGGGCGGACGCAGAGATCCCCCTGCTTTCATATGAAGATATTTTACCCCACCACCATCTGCCTGCAGAATGGCATCACGAACTCCAAGCCCCTCTTCCACCTGTTCCACAAGCACAGCTGCGGCACCATCGCCAAAAAGCGGACAGGTGGTCCGGTCTGTATAATCGGTGATGGCCGACATCATATCCGCAGCCACAAAAACCACTTTTTTATACTGGCCGGACTGAACGAAACTGGCTGCTGTCTGCAGTCCAAAAACAAATCCCGAACAAGCTGCTGAAAGGTCAAAGCTCCAGGCATTTTTCATGCCCACTTTATCACTGATCAGGTTGGCTGTGGCAGGGAAATGATAGTCCGAGGTGATGGTGGCACAGATTACCAATTCCACATCCTTTGGAGCGGTACCGGTTTTCTTCAGCAATCCCTCCACTGCCCTTGCCCCCATGTCGGAGGTGGCACCTTCTTTTAAAATCCTGCGCTCCTTGATCCCGATCCGTTGCATGATCCACTCATCGCTGGTCTCTACCATGGTGCTCAGTTCGTCATTTGTAAGCCTGTATTCAGGTACCCAGCCGTGAATTCCGGTTATCCCTGCTTCAATCTTGCTCATCTGTCCAGTTCTTCTTTAATCCTTTTTACCAATTTTGCATTAACCACTTCGTAGGTGTGCAGGAGCATATTTTTTATGGCAATCTCATTGGAGATCCCGTGTCCGATGATCAGGGGTGCATTGATCCCCAGTACCGGGGTTCCTCCAAAATTTTCAAAATTAAACATTTCAAAGTAACCATTGCAGACTTCCTTAATGGAAATCAACTTGTAGAATGCCTCAGCCTGCTTTAACATCATGTTTCCAATGAAACCATCGGTCACAATCACATCGGCCCGACTTGAAACAAAGAACTCGTTGGCTTCAATATTCCCTATAAAATTGTAGGCCGAAGATTCATTCATTAGCTGGTAGGCACTCCGGGTGACCAGGTTTCCCTTGCTTTCTTCCCGGCCAACATTTAACAAAGCTACCCTAGGTATTTTAATTCCATGAACCAATTTTGAATATATGGTACCAATGGAGCCATACTGGTATAAAACATCGGGACGTGCATCCGGATTGAGTCCCACATCCAGCATAATGACAGGAGTGCCATCCATGTTAGGAACGGGTGCAGCAATGGCCGGACGAATGATGCCCGGAATGGAGGTGATAATCTGCATGGCACCGACCATCATGGCGCCGGTGTTGCCAGCACTGCAGAAGCCATCCAGTGAGCCATTCATCAGCATCCTCTGGCCAAGG